>DAHUXF010000088.1 GCA_027307295.1 Acidobacteriaceae bacterium | reverse complement strand
TGGCACCCGTTTTCACAACACTACATTTGCCGCCGGACTCCCCTTCGGTGGAAAAGGCCATGGAGCCAACCTGGCCGATTTATTTGGCGATGGAAGATTGTCATTTCTTGTTGCTTCCGGTGGCGCGTACCCTGGCGATCTGCTGACCATGAGAGTGTTCCGACCCAAAACACTTCCAGGAAATTATCTGAACGTTCGCCTGACTGGAGTAAAAAGCAACCGTTCCGCCATTGGCGCTCGCATCTGCCTGGAAGCCGGCGGCATTAAACAATACCGTGAGGTATCTGGCGGCAGCAACTTTGGCTGTACGCCGTTTGAGCAGCATTTTGGCCTGGCTTCACTCAATACGGTCGATGCTATTCAGATTCGGTGGCCCAGCGGGATCGTCCAACGGTTCACCAATCTGCCTGCAAACGACACATTGCTCTTCACCGAGGGCCATGCATCCTGGGAAAAAGTCTACCCACGGTAATCTACTCATAACCCGCCATCATTTTGCTGGATGCTGGAACTCCAGGAAAATGTTTGGCGGGTAGATGAGCATGAAAATGTAGAAAAAAGGAATTTCTTGCCGCTTCCTGAAGAGATGAAGATGAACTCTGGATAAGTTCACAAAGGCATTATTTGCACGATGGTCTGGAATGATGGCCCGTCATTTGGCCGCGTCGCCCTCAATCATTTGGTGCACAACAGTTACTCCTTCAACGGACCTCAGCGCCTCCACATCAGCATCATTCACGCAAAGCGCAATGCGCGCCGGTTGGAGGGAACGCTGCAGGAGCGCCTTATCAGCCCGCTCCATGGCTTTAACAGCACGAGGCATGCTCTTGTCATACCCAACCCCTGAGGCTCCCACTGCCTTCCAGGCGCTCCACAGACTTTCCAGCGCCTTCAGTCTTTCCACCGCCTGATAAACGGTAGAGTTTGCCACAGCCGGATTTGTTTCACACCATGCGCGAAGCATGGCCGCGCCATCTTCCGGCGAGAGTAACTTATCTTCATCATCAATATGCTGCATTGGGCGTGTCTCCCCGCGAATGATTCAATGTCACCTGCGGTCTGTTGGTTGCTTTTGCGTTGTCACTCTGCCCCAGTTTGCTCCCAGCCGGGCATCGAGGAAACAACAGCGCAAAAAATGGCTAGAAAAAGTACTACCAGTTCTACCCGTTTTTCCATCTGTCGCGCGGCCTCCGTCAGATGGCCTATGGGGCGGAATCTTCCGGCTGATAGTGGCAGAAGGCACTCTGATGGCTCCATCTGAAAACGGGCTTCGCCCTGTCATGCATGCCCCAAATGTAGTGCGGTCCACCTGCGATGGCTTCCGTCTCGCTCCACTGTTTGGGACACGTTTGGTTTCGTAAATTTGCGGGACAACGGAAGAACTTTTGGAAATAAGTCCCAATGTTCATCGTCTTTACAGACAGACGCTTACTGCCAGCAGCACACGATGCACTCCCACAAGACCCCATCCCAGGGTGCAAACTAATGGATTGATTGTGTCTGAATATACACAGGCGAAATGGTGGCTCTCGGCCTTTGATAATGCAACATAGCAGTACATTTGATCAGCTATTTCCGCTTGTACAGCTTTAACTTCAGCGATGAGAATTCACATTCATCCTAATCTGCTCATCATCAACCTCTTTGCAGGAATCAAGAGGACCATGCCGGATAATTGCTTTACAGTATGGTTTCCGCTTCAGCAGATAACTAACCTTACCTGCAGTTGGAGGTAGATAATGTCTCAGTCTGCAAAAATGGCCGTACGGCAGGAAATAGGCTTGCGCGTTGAGGATTTCCAGTTGGCCTCACTGGCCGGGCAAACAACAAGTCTGCAAAAATTCATTGATGGAAAAAAAGGCGCTGTTGTGGTTTTCTGGTCAAGCGTCTGTTCACATTGCGTGCGCTATGATGGATATCTCAATAGCTTTGCGCAGAAACATCCTGATCTCGGAATCGTAGTCATTGCCTGCAGGCAGGCGGAAACACTGGAGCAGGTTCGCGCTACGGTTAGCCAACGCAGACTCACGTTTCCAATCCTGTATGACACCAATGGTCAGATAGCAAACCAATGGTTTGCTCAGCAGACGCCGCGTGCTTATCTGGTGGACGCCAATCGCGTGTTGCGCTACCGGGGCGCCATTGACAACTTTAAGTTTGCTGGAGATTCCGAGTACGTCGAATATCTGGAACCTGCGATCAAGCAGTTTTTGTCCGGCGAGCCCATCACCAGATCTGAAACTGCGAGTTTTGGTTGCGCTGTCCAATCAGTGTATTACAACTTACCCAAGGCCTTATGACATCAAATCAGGATTCTCTATTTTCTCTCCCGGCCAGAATCATTGAGACTGGCTGGTCGACAATGAGCAGCGCGTTCAAGAGCGTGCAGCCCAGTTCCACAAAGCCGGGAGCAAATCCCCTGCTACCTTTGTCAGAAAACATTCTTGCGAATGGGCTCGAAACGATGAATAACGCCCTTACAAAAATACAGGGGGCGGTGGGGACGCTGACCGGCCAGAAAAGTGCCGCGCCGCTGGTGGCTCCGCCCGTGCACGGCCCGCAGGATGTTGATAGCGCAGTTTCAGATTTTGCAAACCGCCTGGCCCGGATAGCTTATACCAATGCCTGGGACCCTTCCGAAGTGCGCCCTATGCTGCAGGAAGTTATCACGGCAGCCCGGCAATCTTTCGGCTATCTCGACCTGCGGGACCCGCGCAATGCTGCTTTTCCATTCCAACTGGCGCTCTCCATTGGGACACTCTGTACGCAATCAGGATTACGCGGCCTGGCGACCTACGAGGCAATTGGGGCGCAAAAATATCCCAGCTTTGTGGCCAATGTCTTTGAGATGTTTACAGAGATGCCGCTCTGGGTGGGACTGGAATACAAAGAACTGGTAGCGAAATATGAAGCTCGCCTGGCCCGCGCGCCTCAAGATGACGCTACGCGTATGGAACTGGGCAGGACCCTGGTGAAGTGCGGCCTTTATGACGCCGCAGCCGCGCAGCTGCTTACCGCGGCCCGCAATCCATCAGTACGCGCGCTTGCTCTGCATGAAGCTGCTGTGGCCCTTTATCGCGGTGGCAAAGCTGACAGCGCAGCGCAAGTGGGCACGGAGGCTCTCAACGCTGATCCTAACAACCAGCGCGCCCGCGCCTGGCTCTGGCTGACGGCACAGAAATTAGGCGGGTATCCTGACTATGTTCCGGCCAGCCACAGAATGGAAATGAGAGTCGGCTATGAAAAGCCGTCAGTAGAGTTTGAAGATATCGCGGCCCGCGCCGGGCTGGATAAAACCAGCGGTGGACGCGGCCTGGCCGTTTTTGATTACAACAATGACGGCCTGATGGACGTTGCCATCACCGGGGCACACGGTGGATGCAGCCTGTATCGCAACAATGGAGACGGCACTTTCACGGATGTCTCTGTCGGCTCCGGGCTTGATACCTGCGTCAATTCATTTGCCATAGCGGTGGGCGACTATAACAATGACGGTTATGAGGACCTATTCATCACCCGCCTGGGCTTTTTCGTAGGTGATGGACAATTGTTCCGTAACAATGGTGACGGCACCTTCACCGATGTGACGGCGCAGGCAGGTCTCAAGACCTGGGGACCTGCTTTTAACGCTTCCTGGGTGGACTACGATTGCGATGGCAGGCTGGACCTGTTCGTAGCCAACAACCTCGGCGGCATGTTCGACCGCAAAACTCCCAATCGCCTGTTCCATAATAACGGCGATGGCACTTTTACTGAGGTAACAGAGAAAGCTGGTTTGTCCACACCCTGGCCCACCATTGGATCAGCATGGGCCGATTACAACGACGACGGTTATCCCGATCTTTTTCTATCGAACGCGCTGGGCAAATCCCAGCTCTACCGAAATAACGGCGATGGCACATTCACTGACGTAAGCGTGGAAGCCGGCATTACCGAATATTGCATGGGGAGCACATGCTTCTGGTGCGACTACAACAATGATGGCCGGATGGACATCGTGCAGTTCACATGGTCTGACCACGAAAATGTAATCTACACCATGCAGCATGGCGAAGGTCCGCCGGATGGACAACCGCTCCGCATTTACCACAACAACGGCGATGGAACTTTCACCATGCGCAACCGTGATATTGGAATTACCGGCTGCTGGGGCACCATGAGCGGAAATGCCGGGGATTTCAACAACGATGGCTATCTGGACCTGGTGCTGGGCAACGGCAGCCCACGCATGGACCGCCTGGAGCCGCCCGTGCTTCTGGAAAATGACGGGGCGCGTTTTCACAACATTACATTTGCCGCCGGATTGCCTTTCGGCGGGAAAGGTCACGGAGCCACGGTCGCTGACCTGTTTAGTGATGGACGTTTGTCCGTGCTTGTAGCCGCGGGTGGCGTGTATCCGGGCGATCTGCTGACGATGCGCGTTCTCTGCCCTAAACATCTGCCCGGCAACTACTTGAATGTTCGTCTGACCGGGGTCAAAAGCAATCGTTCTGCCATTGGTGCGCGGATCTGCCTGGAAGCGGGTGGCAACAAACAATATCGCGAGGTCTCCGGAGGCAGCAACTTTGGCTGCACGCCGTTTGAGCAGCATTTTGGCCTGGCCGCAATCGACAAGGTTGATGCCATTCAGATCCGGTGGCCAAGCGGCCTGGTCCAGCGCTTCACCAACTTGCCAATCAATGATACGGTGCGCTTTACCGAAGGCGAAACCGATTGGCAAAGAGGTTTTGTGCGGCGGCCCGCGTCCTAAACTTCCTCCTCTGCTGACGCGGGTGCTGGCAGACCTATGGCTCAAGTGCTTAGACGACAACAAAAAACGTCTGGCACTTGAGCTTAGGTTAGCCACTTTAGGGTGTAAATAAAATCCGCAGATCTACGGCATTCATTTCGCAATGAGGGAATTCATTGCGCCCAGGCGGTACATCGAATAGAAAGCAGCCCCAGCCATGGTTAGGGAAAGCAGCACGAACACTGACTCAACCGTTGTTCCCGTCAGACCATATAAAGTCCACACGAACTGAACAACACCAAGAAGAGAAACGAAATAGAGGGTCCTGATGCGCGGAATGACGCTGACCACGTAAGCGCCAAGAGGAGCGCCGAAGATCACGAGTGGGCCAGCGGCCAGAAATTTCGTCGTTATGTCATGCGGTATATCACCCAGCCAAAGATGGATGGCAACACCCATCACGGAAGTCGCTCCCATGGCAGAGACCGCTGTGGGCACGGCAATTTTCAAATCACAGCGATAGCGCAAAACCAGAACTGTATACAGAACCATTTCAACGCCGACGCCGATGATCGACGCAACAATTCCACCGATGATTCCGGCCAATAACCCAATGCGCATTGCCGCGCGATCGTCAATCGGCTTCACCCCGGAAAAAGCGCAGAACTCATGACTCTTTGTAACAGTCAAGAGAGCAAAGCTCATCCACATGCAGGCAAAAATGAGCTTCACGAAATTCGCCGCGACATAAGGCGCAAGCAACAGCGTCCCAAACAGCAGTCCTGCCGCTGCGCCGGCGATCGCCCAGATGAGTACCCGGGCTTGAATGTGGATGCGCCGGCTAAGAATATAGATTGCCGCCGAAGTCATGCCGGCAGCCTGCACAAGCAAGCCAAAATCGCGTGCGCTTCCGGTGGGCACGTGAAGCCACAGCACCAGAAAGGGAAAAGCCACGGCGCCGCCGCCCATGGGCGTAGAGCCGGAAACCAGGGATCCCAGAATCATCACAACCGCGATTGGCCATTGCCGCAGAACTTCGTGGCCCAGGCCGGCAGCAAATACAACAATAGCCCATGTCCCGAGAAATGCCATGAGATACGCATACCAGAATTTCATGCGGGGCCGGGGTGGAGCCTTGAGGTCGGTGGGCATTGCGTCCTAGGCCCGATTGTGTCTGGGGCAGCACCGCATTCCCATACTCTGTTCGTACTATGAAGGATACAAATTGAAAAATTGCAGACAACTTCTACACAACAAATGTGCAAATTTCATATTCCGGGTGTCTCTTGAATCAGGTGGACTCCGGCCAAGCTTGCTGAGGTTTTGTGACTGGGACGATTTGTCGCAGAGTATTTTGTGTTGCATGGAAGGCAAGCTATCCCGGTGTTTAATTTGAGGGTATTCGTTTGCATGAAAAGCAGCCGACGCGAATCGGCTCTGGCCTTCGGCGCTTCATTCACATTGTGCGGGTCGTCATCAAGCACTTCGTTGCGCACAAAATGCATCAACGGCTTGCTCAATGGCCGCGTTTCGCCCATTGGTTGCTGGGCAAACCGCTCTCCGGACCAGACCGCCTTCGTGTGGCATTTGAAGAGATTGGCGGCACGCTCATCAAGCTGGGACAAATGCTGGCCCTGCAGTCTGATATGCTCCCGCTCGAATATTGCCGCGGCCTGTTCAGCCTGTTTGACAAGGTGCCGCCCTTTGCCTATGAGTATGTTGAACGGACTTTTCTGGAAGACCTGAAGCAGACTCCTCAGCAGGTTTTTGATTCTTTTGATATTAGACCGTTTGCAACAGGCTCCATCGGCCAGGTCCATATCGCCACACTGGGCGCTCACAAGCTCGCCGTCAAAGTAAGACGCCCGACCATCCTGCAAGACTTTGCCGTGGATATCACATCACTGATGTTCATCGTAAAGACCGTAAAGCTTTTCCGGATCAGGAAACTCTATTGGATTGTGGGGCCAACCGAAGAATTTGTGGCCTGGACCCGGGAGGAGCTGGATTACCGGCGGGAAGCGCATTACATGGATGAACTTGGCCGTAATGCCAGGGACAATCCCTACGAGAAAATTCCTACGGTCTTTTGGCATTGCACCACCGCGCGGATACTGACCGTGGATTTTCTTGACGGGCTCACGCTGTCAGATTTTTTGCGCAATAAAGAAAAAGGCGACTCGGGCGCCAGTCCGGACTTTGATCCGGACCTGTTTGCCGTCCGCTTGATTGACAACTTTCTTGGCGACGCATTCGATCATGGAATGTTTCATGCCGATCTCCATCCGGGAAATATCATGATCCTGCCGGGCAATGTCGTCGGGTACATAGATTTTGGCATCTCAGGAGTATTAAGCCGCTATTCCCGGCGGCACCTTAGCGCTGAAACCCTGGGAATCGCGCGTGGCGATCTCGATGACATGGTGGACTCCTTCTTTCTGGTCTCCACTTTTGCCGAGAATGCAAACCGTGCAAGTTTCCGCCAGCAACTCAAAGAGAGGGCCGCGAACTGGTATGGCGGCGATGGAAGGGGCACGCTGAGCATCACAATCACCACGCTCATGCTGGAGCTTTTGACGCTCTCACGTGAGAGCGGCATATGGCCGCAACGGGACGTAATTAAATACATCCGCTCCGCAATCGCCCTGGACGGGCTTATCCGGACTTTCAGTCCAAACGTTAACGTCGGCGCCCGCTTGGCAATGATTTGTGAGCAGAAAATGCGGCGCGACGGCCTGCGCAATCTGATTTCTTCTGAAGCCATTGACGCTTCGCTGGGGGGATATGCGCATCTGTTCCATGATGGAATGCTCCGGCTCTTTCGTTCCCTCCGGCAAGCCATCAGCGAGAACCCCGAAGAACAATATCGCTTCAACCAGAAGCCTCCACGCCGGCAGGCAAGCTGGCTATGGCATGCCGCCACCATGACCTGGATTGGTTTCTGCATAGCGCTGGTCCTCAAGCCCAGCCAGGCAGCAGCTGTGGGTGGCGCAATGTATGCCCTTCGGTCAGCTGCTCTCTCCATCATCATTTGGGGAACAATGAAAGTTGCACGGCTCGTTTGAATCAACCCGGTGTGAAAGCGGACCAACAACATGCAAACCTCAACCAATCGCGAGTTGGCAAGCAAAATCAGAAAACATCCAAGCAATAAGAATATCTTTACTCTCAGCAATCTTCCGCCACAGCGGGCCGGAAATGCTGATTCTCATGAACACCGCGCAACGCAACTCCGCCTGTTTCTGCAGAGTCTTGGCCAGGCATACTCCTCTTTTGCGCTCTACCTTGCTTCCCGATTAGACCTTTTTCCGGCGGAATACTGCCGTGAATTTGCCCTGACCCCGGATGAAAGCACACCTTTGGGAGCCACTGACGTGCTGGCTTGCCTGGAAGCAGAGTTTAGTGGCCGGGTGGAACTGACCTTTCCGCGTCTTGATTTAATGCCGCTTCGCTCAACGCTCATCGCCCAATATCATGCGGCTGAACTTGCCAATGGAACACCCGTGTCTATTGTCATTCTGCGCCCCGAATTTCATCAACTGAAAGACAAGAATGGACTTGAACGCCTGCTGGATCAATCACTGTTGAACAAGCGATGCCCGGAGCTCATGGCCGGCGCAGCTCTGGCTGATTTCCAGGCCTTACTGGACCGGAAAATCGATTTCGAGTATCAGGCGGAAAAGCGAGAGCAGATTTTCCGCGATGCAGCATCGTTCGAAGCGCTGGAAGGAGAACGCGTCTACCGGGAATTGTCCTCCAATCGCGTGCTCACGCTCTCACGCACAGAGGCAAATGATGTTGACCAGGTGCTGCAGTCCAGGAGGTTCACCGCGGACAGGCTGGCCACTCTGCTGTGCAAAGTCTGGCTGCAACAGGCGATCTTTGGCAGTTGCGTTCCTGTTGATCCGCGATATCGGGACGTCATGATGTCGGCGGTGAACCGCGTCAACCTTGGCGCCAGCGATCTTGTCTCACTTAGCCGGCGGACCCAGGGGAATCTATGGAAATATCTTCTTGCCACGACCACTGACGAACCTGATGTAGCAGCGAGATATTTATTGAAAGAAATGTCGCACGGTGCGCCCACGACCGTGGACTATGAGAACTTCCGCAGCAGCTTCAGGCAGTCAGCCTATTTTGGGGCTCTGGAGCCGGTTCTGGGGACTGACTCCAATGCTTTTGCGCAACTGGTGTTTCAGCATTGGAAAACAGCCATGACCCACGGATTTACAGCCGATGCGCCTTTACTTTCTTTCTACCGCGGACTGTTCTCCATTGCCAGGATCGCCCGGGAGATAGACCCCTCTGGCGACCCGCTCCGCCGTGCGCTGGAAGAATTGCGCACGGCAAGAATTGTTGAGCAGGTGCAGGACTTTGTGGACGTGCGCTTTTTGTCGCAAAACTTTGATAAGTTTCTGATTGCAGCGGCCCACCTGCCTGGAGTGCTGAATGATGCATTAACACGCGCCGCCGAGCCGGAAGATCGAGTCTCACCGCAAAAAAAAGCGGGTGACGCAAGACGCGGGGACCGCACAGCAGTCCTGCTGGCTTTTGCGTTTCTTGTGGCCACGGTATTGTTATCCCAATCTCCCGGCGTGCAGTCTTCACTGCCCCGGGTAGCAGTTGTGCTGCT
>DAHUXF010000087.1 GCA_027307295.1 Acidobacteriaceae bacterium | reverse complement strand
GTGCACCCCATTTGCCCTGTGATCGCAGTCGATCAACGGCGCGAAGCAGGGTGGGAATGTTCTTACGGTGCATGAGTTCGCCCACGTGAAGGATGTAATTTTCGCGCAGGCCGATGGACTGTGCCCAATTCCTGTCCAGTACGCATGATGGCATGAATCGCTGATGATCTACCCCGTTGGGGATGACATGAACTTTGTCGGGTGGAACCCCATAGGCGGCGATAATGTCATGCTTGGAGTGTCCAGAGACGCAAATAATCGCACTGGCCGATTTGATGGTCGCCGGCACAACAGATTTCATGTACCACACCCACTGCGCGGCAAAATGCGATGGGTAGTACAAATGAGTAACGTCATGAACAGTGATAACGCTGGGACACGGACAAGCCAGAGGCGCCACGTATGCGGGCGAATGAAGCAGATCAAATTCCCAGGCCCGAACAGGCAATGCAATATGGGTCCACGCCATTCTGCCCATTGCATGCAATGCGCGGGATATCCGGGCGTCCCGCCGGGCAGTGGTGTACCCCCGGAAGACGTCAAGGCGAATATCCTGGCGCAACGCCAGGTGCTTCAGCAGTTGCCGGGCATAAACCCCGGTACCTGTCTGATTGCGGTGAGCAAAGCAATTGTCCCATGCGACGTGGAGAGTCTTCATTGCAGCATGCCAGTCTTGCAGCCCAGCGCAGATTCACGCGAGAGTTTATATATCGCGAGACTGACCATGAGCGCAGTTCACATCCTGGGAGCGGCAACAGCCTGCAAGACTTGTTAAAGACGGAACCATCACCGCAATGTGTGTGTAGTACATTCTAACTCATATAATACAGTCGTCGTTTCGCGATCATCACGTCTGTTTTTTCTAACCTGTACAATTTAAGCTCAGATGAAAACAATCGGTCTTAACGAATTTGGAGACAGTGAGAGTGTGGTCTGCGAGATTCAGCCGCAGGTAATGAGTCCAACCGAGCTTGAAAAAGCCAACAGCCGGTCCCAATGACAGCTACTGAAGTCAGACAAGCCGGCCACCGCAAAGGCCGGACTGTCGGCATTGTCGGAGTCCTGACCGTCTGTGTATCGGTCGTGGGATATCTCCGCGAAGCTGCACTTGCCGCCCGCTTTGGCATTTCCAGCACCATGGATGCTTATTTCGCGGCCATTTTTATTCCTAACATCCTTTATACAGTCCTTGTTCTAGGGACTCTTTCCCCGGTATTCATTCCCATTCTCATGCAGGAAGATCCGGAAAACAGGCCCGAGGAAGCATCCACAACCTTTAGCGTCATCACAAATTTCACATTGCTGGTTTTGCTTGGGATCATGGCATGCTTCCTGGCAGGTGCGCACAGGTGGCTGCCGGCGCTGTTTCCGGGATTCACGGGGACAACCGATGCGGCTGCCATAAAACTCATCTATATCATTTTTCCAACGCTTCCCCTGCTGGCCGCGGCAGGCATTCTCAGCGCATTATTGAATGGATTTCATAAATTCTGGCTTCCTGCGCTGGCCCCGGCTTTTGCCAGCCTCTCGGTAATTGCGGCAACCGTCTTTGCCCGGGGAACACAAGCAGTTTATACGGTGGGCATAGCAACTGCAGTTGGCTTTCTGGCACAATTCATTGTTCTTGTTCCGGCTGCAGCCGCGCTCGGCATTCGTTACCAGCCAGTGCTTGATTTTCGCCATCCCGGCATAAAAAAACTGTTGCGTCTTGGAATTCCACTATTCCTTTATCTGGCGGTAGCCAATGCATCGTACATCCTGGAGCGGAACCTGGCTTCACGCATTTCGGCGGGTGCGATTTCAACTCTCACATATGCTTTTCGGCTGTTCACAGTGCCTTCCAACTTTCTGGCGGCTCCGCTTGCCATAGTTGCCTATCCGGGATTTGTCCGGGAAGCAGCGCGCGCGCAGCAGGGTGATTTGGCAAACCAGGCTTCGCGCATTTTCCGCATGGTGGTGTTCCTGTTTCTTCCCGTTACAGTCTGGACAATCCTGAATGCCTCGCCGATTACCCGCTTACTCTATGAACATGGCCGCTTTGTGGCATCAGATTCGCTGATCACCTCGCGTATCCTTGCCATCTATAGCATTGGAATATTCCCCAACGCCTTGGCAGTGGTGCTGTTGCGATGCTTCTTTGCGATTGAAGACACCATGACGCCCTTGTTGATTGAGTTGCTCGACCTTGGGCTCTTCATGGCGGTGGCCCCATATCTGAGCCGCCATTTCGGTCTGGAAGGCCTGGTAGCTGCACGTTGTGCCACCTTCTTTTTTGTGACCGGACTTCTCGTTATCTTCCTGGCCCGAAAAAAACTGCTTCAGGTGGATCTTGAATTTTGCCGGTTATTTGCGCTCACAGCGCTTGCCACAGGAGTGATGGGTGGGGTGGCCTGGACCATGCTTCACCTCACGCAAAATGTTTTCGATTCCGGGAGCGCCCTGATCCGGATGGCCCTGGTCTGCGCCGGACTGCTCATCAGTGCCGGGACCTTCCTTGGGGCGGCACGGTTTTTCCGCTTACCCCAGGCCGGGCAGATCATGCATACGATCAGAGACCTTGTGCCATGGATGGGTGATCGCAACGCCCAATGAAATTATGGTAATGTTGCAGGAACTGAGAGTTCATCTATCACGAATGAAAATCGGTACTTCAACCGCGTCTTTTCTTAACCCGACGCCTATCCTGTTCCTCATTACCCTGCTGGCGGTCTTTTTGTGGCCTGATTCCGTAGGCCTGACGGCAACCGTTGTGATGGCGGCAGTGATAGTTCCGCTGGCGCTGGCCTGGTTTAGCAATAGCCCGGAAGCTGCAATATTAATGGTTATAACGGCTTCTGCCATGCCGCGTATCTTTCTGGAGATTGGAGGCCTGAAAGCGCGGCCAGAACACCTGATCAGCGGACTTATGATTTGCGCCCTGCCTTTTCTCTGGAAAAAACGGCCCGAGCCGGTGCAATGGATATTGCCAGACTACCTGTTGATGGCCTATATTGCGCTGAATTTCTTCAGTTCCTTGTTTGGGTCGCCGGAACCACCACAAACCGAGAAGTGGGCGGTGCAGCAGGTCCTGGCCATCCTGCCATACTTCTGGCTGCGCGTATACATTTCTGATCAGGCTCGCATGCATAAGGCATTCCGTTTCCTCTTGCTGATCGGAGTGATTGTATCTGGCTATGCGGTGCTTTGCTTTTATGCCAATGCTTTTTTTGCTACCGAGTTTGGCGTAGATGTGGCCCAGTATGGCGACATTCCGGCTACCTACGGAGTGCAGTATGAAGCCAACATCCTTGGCGCCTATTCCGGGGCGCTCGCGGTCATGCTGCTGGCCATGTATCTGCAGGAGCGCAGCAGAAAATTCCTGATTGGCTGCGCCTTCTTTGCGATGATGGCAATGACTGTGAGCCTATCCCGCGCGGCGCTGGGAGCGACGTTTGCGGGCTTCCTGCTGGTTGCGGTCTTTGCTTATAGACGAAAGCTGCTCAACGCTCGTGTTGTATTTTCCGCCGCTACAGCCTTTTTGTGTGCCGCCCTGCTCATCCTGCCTTTTGTTCTTGGACACTACACAAATCGATTTAGTACGTTTGAAATATCAGACCCGACAGCCGACCCCAACACGTTTACTCGCACGGTCCAGATTGTCAGTGCCGCAGACGAAATTGCAAAGCATCCTGTCTTTGGCAGCGGTACCGCCAGTTTCCAGCTCGCGTTTGACTGGAAGGATTTTGGCGCTGGATGGGAAGACGTGGGCTGGATCGGCAATACCGAGCTACGCGTCCTTCACGATATGGGCGTAGTTGGCCTCTTGGTTTTTTTGCTGTTTATTGGTTCTCTGGCACGGCGGGGTTGGAAAATTATTAAACTTGAAAACAATCCTGAACTGGTGGCATTGCTGGCTGCTTCCGTTGTTTACCTGATTTCTTTTCAGTTTACCGAAGGCACTCTGTTAGCTTTTACCTGGGTTCATCTTGGGATGATCGGTTGTGCAATTTCCCTGACCCGGAAGGACGCCGGCACTGAGAGCGGCCAATTGCAAAGAGCCGTCCGCAAAAGTTAACCATATTTAAAAAAGTTTTCAGCGCGCATTTGCCAGACGGCATGCTGTAGATTTAAGTCCCGTCTCCGTGACAGAGCAGTTTGAAAATATGAACGATCCCTCGCAATTGGCGAAGAAACATCCGGTTTACAGCCGCAAGCTCCGGCTCGCCATCTTTGGCGGACGCGGAATGCCTTCCACGTACAGCGGCACGGAAACGTTTTTTGTTGAGGTAGCGCCCCGGCTGGTGGAGCGCGGGCACAACGTAATTGTTTATTGCCGCAAATCTCTCTTCCCGGAACGCCCTCCTTTGTACAAAGGAGTTCGCCTGATCTACCTGCCCAGCATTGAAACCAAAAATCTGGGGACGCCCACCCATACCCTTGCCTGCATGATCGACGTATTACGACGGAATGTAGACGCGATGCTGGTAACGAACGTGGCCAACGCTTTCCATTGCGTGATTCCAAGAATCTTCCGCCAAAACTGCGCCATTAATGTCGATGGCATTGAATGGGAGCGGGGCAAGTGGAGCCGGCTGGGGAAAGCTTACTTCTACTGGAATGCGCGGCTGTGTGGAAAAATTCTGCCCAAGGGGATTGTTACGGATGCTTATGCCATGCGTTCGCTTTATCTTGAGCGGTTCCACACTCCATCAGCATGTATTGCGTACGGCGCCAATATTGAGACTTCAAGCAATCCTGAGGTTGTTCGTCAGTATGGTCTGGAACCGGGGAATTATTATTTGATTGCCAGCCGCCTGGTGCCGGAGAACAATGCCGCCCTCATTGTGGAAGGCTTCAAGAACGCGCCCACCAAGCGATTGTTGGCCATAGCCGGGGACGCGAATTATCGCAGCCAGTTCGTCCAGGATTTAAAGACGAATGCCGGAGACCGTGTGCGTTTTCTTGGCCATGTTGACAACATTGATCATGTCAAAGAGCTTCATTGCAATTGCTATGCGTATATTCACGGTCACATGATGGGCGGCACGAATCCAGCGCTGTTGAAAGCCCTGGGGTTCGGCAATTGCATCCTGGCCCATGAAAATCCGTTCAACGCAGAAGTACTTGGCGGACATGGGTTGTTGTTTCGTGACGCAGATGATCTGGCCGCAAAGATCAGTCTAATTGAAAGCAAACCTGAGGTGGCTGAAGACCTCCGGCGTCGGGCTCCTGACCGAATTCGTACCGTGTACAGCTGGGACCGGATCACCGATCAGTATGAAGAACTGTTCTATCAGTTAGCTGCCGGCGAAGACCCCACCAAAGTCCATTCCAGCGTCATAGCAAGAGGCGGGGCATAAGTTTGGAGCGTGAGCATGTGTTTGACCGCGATACGCATGCTGTCGGATTTTCAGAATACTGATTCCTCAAAGACTGCTTCTACCCAAAAAAGTCGCGTGATCCGTTAAGTAAGAAGAGGAGCCAGGGTCCAGGCTTCTCCGTTCTCGATGTGGATTCCCAGGCCCATGCAAGGTATAGTTGGAACAGACCCATGGGATTGATATATCAAACTGTCATAGCAGGCACAACGCGATGAAAGTTGCCGTGCTGGGAGCCAGCGGTCAGCTTGGCCACGATGTATCGTCAGCCTTTTCGGCTGCCGGCCACAATGTAACGAGCCTGGCCCACGATCAAATCGAGATAGCCGCTCTGGAGTCCGTACGTGACGTTCTTAGCCGTCTCCAGCCTGACCTGGTGGTCAACACCGCGGCATTTCACAACGTGGACCGGTGCGAAGCAGAGGCGCTGCCCGCTTTTACTGTAAATGCCATTGGCGCGCGCACTGTGGCCCAGGTTACAAGCGCGCTCAATGCCGCGCTCATGCACATCAGCACCGATTACGTTTTCGATGGTTTGAAGGGCGCTCCCTATCGTGAAGAAGACCAACCTGCACCAATTAACGTCTATGGGACCAGCAAACTGGCCGGAGAGCATTTTGTGCGTGCGGGCAATCCGCGCCACTATATCGTGCGCGTCTCCGCCATCTACGGAGAAAATCCCTGCCGGGCCAAAGGCGGATTAAATTTTGTGGAACTGATGCTTAAGCTGGCCCACGAACGCCATGAGGTGCGCGTGGTCGACGACGAATTCGTGACGCCTACGCCGACTGTAGAGATCGCCCATCAACTGGTTGTGCTCAGCAAGTCCCCACATTACGGCCTGTATCATGCCACGTCTGAAGGCAGCTGCTCCTGGTTTGAGTTCGCACAATCCATTTTTGAGATCAGCGGAATTCCAGTACACCTGCTGCCTGCACAGCCGGGAGATTTCCCTGTGAAAGCTCCACGTCCAAAATATTCTGTGCTGGAAAATGCCGCCTTGAAGAGCAGGTCCTTGAACGTCTTCAGCCATTGGAAAGACGGTCTGCAGAATTATCTAGTACGCAGAAAAACTTCTGCCAAACTAACTCATGCCGGAGATTGATTTATACTTCTGAGTATGCGTACCGTTCCGCTTCATGCCCGCGACTGGGAAGAAATGGCTTCCCTCGATCCTCTGTGGGCCATCCTGTCAGAGCCGGAAAAGCGCTTCAGGAACTGGGGGCTGGAAGAGTTTTTGCGCACCGGAGGCGAAGAAGTGGCTTCCCTGATGCAGGCAGCGGAAAAACTCAGCTTACCGAAGGAACGGCGGCGCGCCATTGACTTTGGATGCGGCGTGGGTCGGCTCACACGCGCTTTGCGCTCGTATTTTCCAGAGTGCCACGGCGTGGACATTTCACAAGGCATGCTGGAAAAGGCACGGCAACTTGCGCCCGAATGCCAGTTTCACCACGCCAGTGATTTAACTTCGTTTCCAGCACGGCATGCAGATTTGATTTACTCATCCCTGGTGCTGCAACATCAGCCGAACCGTAAAAAGGCTGCCGCGCTTATTGCGGACATGGTGCGCATCCTGACGCCGGGTGGGATACTGGTCTTCCAGATGCCTATCTACCTTCCTCTGCGCAACCGGTTGCAATTGCGGCGCCGCGCTTATCGCTTGTTGCGCGCATTCGGCGTGTCCCATGCTTTTGCGTATGAGCGGCTCAAGCTCAATCCCATCCGGATGCTGGCCCTAACACAGCCTATGGTTGAGAAGATTGTTCGCACCGCACACGGCACGGTCGTCGATGTTCAACATACCACCAGGTTCAGCGAGCCTTTTACCAGCGCAATCTATTACTGCACGGTGCAAGCGTAAGAACAGCATCCTGCCCTGAGCTTTTGAGATGTTATGCCCCCTAGCTGCTCAACTTGCTCTGAACCTCAGGTGACAAATTACCGCCACAGATCACCACAACTGCCGTCTGCCCCGCATAACGCTGGCGTTCTTTGAGAAAGGCTGCAACGGCAACCGCCGCAGCTCCTTCAACGTACCATCCATGAGAATCGCGAAGAAGAAGCATCGCATCGAGTATCTCCTGCTCGGAAACCAAAACAGAAGCATCGATGACATTACGGCATATATCGAGAGTGATTGAGCCCTGCTCCAGTCCTCCCGCTGTGCTTTCAGAGAGGGTTGGCTGTTCGGGAAATTCCACAATGCGTCCAGCTTTCATGGATTCATAGAGTACGCGCGAGTTTTCCGGCCAGCAGCCCACAACTTTGGTTGCAGGTGAAACGCACTTCATATAAGCACCCACGCCGCCAATGAGCCCGCCTCCTCCGACTGCTAGGAAAATTGAGTCAACGCGCGGCACCTGCTGCAGCAACTCTGCCGCAATGGTGCCCTGTCCGGCCATTACATCAAAATCATTGTAGGGTGAGATAAAGACCTTTCCCTGGCGACCGGCGGCAGAGCGGGCTGCAATCTCTGCTTCCAGAGGGTCATCACCCGAGCGCACAATCGTGGCCCCGTACTCTTCAATGCGCCGGGCCTTCGCGGGCGACACATGCGACGAAACATAAACTTCAGCCGCGATGCCTGCGCTTTTTGCGGCTGCCGCTACTCCAAGTCCATGATTGCCATTGGAGGCCGCAATCACTCCTTTGGCGGCATCTCCGCGCGCCAGAGACAATATCTTATTGCTTGCGCCACGCAACTTGAATGACCCAGTCTTCTGCTGGTTCTCCATTTTGAAAAAGAGCATGACGCCGTCATCCGGCGCTAGCTGGGACTTTGGCTCAACTGGAGTTTGTGCCACGGATCCACGAATTCGCTCCGCTGCTTCTTCAACCGCCCTCCCCAGTGTGGCGATGGCAGGCGGCATAGCGGCAAATGAATGTTCATGCATGGCTTCCATTGTGCCACGTGACAGGCATTTTGCATGGATGGCCGCCTTCCGGCATATATAAAATTAGCTTCTACTATCGCGATCAAACTCCGCTGCGACACTGGTAAAGAACAGTCGCTACTTTTGCTGGATGGAAGCTAAGTATCCGGCCACATTCTGCAACCGAACTTCACCATAGTCCCGGTCCTCTTCCACCTTGTGGAAGATAGGCCCCCAGACCGGCATCTCGGTTGTTCCGTGGGCCACGACAGCTTCATCCCCGGCAATGATCTTGCGCACACGACCTAGCGGGAACATTCCGCCATTCCTCTGAGCAATGGTGGTGAGGTCGGGGACTTTTGTATTGAGCGCGGGCGCGACCGGACCGTTTCCCTTGCCATCAGTACCATGACAGGAAGCGCAGTAGGCGCGAAAGAGGTCAACGCCCTTCAGAGATTGAATCAGGGGCCCCTGCTGTTTCTGGGGAATAGATTTACTCCGCTCGTCCGCAGGCGTGTATGCGGCCGCAACCAAACCAACCAGCACAACCCCACCCTGCAGACAGGCAAATACATAAACCGTCGCTTTTGAAAGTTTCATGGGACGGGCCTCCTGGAAATGCAACTCACATAGCTATCTTAAAAAGTCTGGGCGGGGCGGGCCGTGATGGAAATCACGTCTGTTGGCAGGCCTGAAGAACTTTAGGCTATGGGTTGGGTTATCTCTCTTGGGTGTCAATCCTGCTGGGCACGGGCAACTCTAGCCACAAAGCAATTTGCTGTATTCGTCAACTGCATTCTGCAAGCTGAACTTATTCAGCTGCGCCGGCATTGCAAATTGAGTTTTTGGTTTTGCCAATGCAGTAAGAATGCCCTCTGCCAGGGCCCTGGGATCTTCAGGGGCCACCAGCAAGATACGTTCATCACAATCCCGGACCTCGCGAATAGCGCCAGGGCAATCCGTGGCCACTACCGGAGTGCCTACCGCGAGGGCCTCAACCGAGACATAAGGCAATCCGTCAAAACGGGAGGGCACAATGACCAGATCAGCATGCCGGAAATAACGCCAGGGGTTCTGCTGTAATCCGGGAAAGCTGACTGCATGATGGATTCCAAGCTTTTGCGCTTGTTGTTTTAACGCATCCTCTAACGGGCCTTCGCCCAGCAGGGCGAGCCTGGCTTGCGGAAACGC
>DAHUXF010000086.1 GCA_027307295.1 Acidobacteriaceae bacterium | reverse complement strand
GGGGGAGGTTTGCATCTTCGAGATTCGGGTTGTAGGCGCAGTAGGTGTCCATCGCGGCCACGCGGCGCACCGGTGCGTCTAATTCGTCGAACAACTGGTCCGCAATCCGCGCGGCGATTTCCGCTCCGTAGCCCCAGCTCAGCGTATCCTCATGGGCAACAATCACGCGGCTGGTCTTGCGTACAGAGGTGGCAATAGCCTCCCAGTCATACGGGCTGAGAGTGCGCAGGTCAATCAACTCCACGCTGACGCCGTGCTCGCGCTCCATCTTCTGTGCAGCCTGTAAAGACCTTGGCACGGTAGCTCCATAAGTAATCACGGTGAGATCAGTGCCTTCTTTCATGATCCGGGCTTTGCCGAATGGAATCATATAGTCCGGACCTGGGTACGGTGCACGGCCAAAGGTTTCGCGGTAGAGACGTTTATGCTCCAGGAACATGACCGGATCATCACAGCGAATGGCGGTGCGCAGCAGTCCGTTGGCATCCAGTGCATTGGATGGGAAGCACACGCGCAGTCCGGGGATGTGCGTAAAAAGACTTTCACCGCATTGGGAGTGATACACAGCTCCGCCTGTCAGGTAGCCTCCGATGGCCACGCGCACTACCGCAGGGCAGGAGAAGTTTCCATTTGAGCGCCAGCGGATCACCGACAATTCATTCCGAATCTGGTGGTAGGCCGGCCAGATGTAATCAAAAAATTGGACCTCCACCACCGGCTTCAGTCCACGCTCCGCCATTCCCACGGCGCGCCCGACGATGTTCGCCTCCGCCAGCGGAGAGTTGAACACGCGGTCGGAACCAAATTCCATCTGCAGCCCGCTGGTCAGCTTGAACACGCCGCCCTTGCCCTTCACCGATTTTTCTTTCAGATACTGCTCGCGGCTGCAGTCGGCCACGTCTTCGCCGAAGACCACAATGCGGTCGTCATGGCGCATTTCATCTTTCAGGCAGGCGTTGATCAGGTCCGCCATGGTCTTGTCGGAGCCCTCGGGCCGGGGTTCTGATGCCATGCGGAGCGGATCCAAAGCCTCAGAATATACGTGCTTATATATGGAGTCCGTTGCCGGGAAGGCCGCGGCCAGGGCTTGGTCGGCTGCGGCTTTCACCTCTTCATCCACAGATTTTTCCAGCTGGTTGATGCCAGCCTCATCCAGTATATTTTCCCGGACCAGCAGCATCTGCATGCGCGTGACGGGATCACGCTTGGCATCTTTTTCACGCTCGGATTCCGGCCGGTACAGCTTCTCATTATCAGAAAGCGAGTGAGAATACGGGCGAATCACATGCCCGTGCACCAGGGCCGGGCCTTTGCCGGAGCGGCAGTAGTCCACAGCGCGCTTGCAAGCGGCATACGCGGCAATTGGATCGGTGCCATCACATTCTTCCAGCAAGAGGTTGGGGAAGTTGCTCACCAGCTTCGACACGCTGCCGCCGGCCGTCTGCACCTCTACCGGCACGGAAATGGCATAACCGTTATCTTCAATCAGGAACAGGACCGGCAATTTCAGATTACAAGCCGAGTTCATGGCCTCCCAGAATTCGCCTTCGCTGGTGGTGCCATCACCGGCGGAGCAGTAGACCACTTCATCGCCCTGGAATTTTACGTCTTTAAATTTGCGATAGCTGCCATCATGCTTTTCCGCCGCCTCAGGGTGCCTGCTGAAATAACGTCCCGCCTCGGCGCAACCCACGGCCTGCAGGAATTGCGTGCCCGTGGGAGAAGACTGGGTCACAATATTGAGCTTCTTGTGTCCCCAGTGGGAAGGCATCTGCCGTCCGCCAGAGGACGGATCGTCCGCCGCTCCTACGGCCTGAAGAAACTGCTCATATGGCGTCATGCCCAAGGTCAGACAAAGTGCACGATCACGATAATAAGGATAAAACCAGTCGTACCCTGGCTTAAGGTTGAGCGCGGCCGCCACCGTCAACGCCTCATGACCGGCGCCGGATATCTGAAAAAATATCTTCTGCTGGTTCTTGAGCATAATTTCGCGGTCATCAATCCGCCGCGAAAGGTACATTAAACGGTAAATTTCCACGAGCTGCTGGCGTGTCAGCCCTTCATAAGTCTTTCCGGCTTTTGCGGGCACTTCAGCCACAGCAGAAGTGCTTTTCCTGGATTCGACCTTGGTTACGGCCATGGGTATCCTCGTTGTTCTTTTGCTCTAAGGTGGTAGGTGTACTTGGGAGTACCTTCCATTTTAAATCCTAAGCTGTTGCCGGGATATACTGAAAATGGATGATTCAAAAAAATCGCTCCATCCCGGTCCATACAACCAAATTGCTCATTTTTGACCTTGACGGAACGCTGGTGGATTCCCGCAAGGACCTGGCCAACTCCATCAATGCCATGCTCACGCACTTTGGCAAGAAAGAGTTGCCGGATGAGGTCATTGCCAGCTTTATTGGCGATGGCGCGCCCATGCTGGTCCGCCGTTCCCTGGGCGATCCTGACGACGAGAATTTTGTCCAGGATGCGATCCTCTATTTTATGGCGTACTACCGCGAGCACAAGCTGGATTACACATATGTTTATGAAGGCATTAAGGAGTCACTGGATGCCATCCAGAAAAGCCGCAACGGCACGCCATTCAAGATGGCCGTGTTGAGCAACAAGCCCGTCGGCCCCTCCCGCGCGATTGTTGACGCTCTGGGGCTGGGCCCTTACTTTTTTCAGGTCTATGGCGGCAACAGTTTTCATACCAAGAAGCCTGATCCGGCCGGCGTGCAGGCGCTGTTGGAGGAATCGGGCGTTCACACGGAAGAGACAGTCATCATTGGCGACTCAGATATTGACGTGCTTACTGCGCGTAATGCCGGCATCTACAGCATCGGGGTGACCTACGGCCTGGCACCGCACACGCTGCAAGACGCCCCACCGGACATCCTGATTGACAAGCCGCACGAACTGGCGGCGGTCTTAGGGCCAAGAGAGCAAGGCAGGCTGGGATTCGATCGTTAGCGTTTGTCCATGGTGACCTGCAGCAGCTGGCTAAATTTGTGGCCTTCAGTCCTTGACGGTTAGCATGTCGCCCTGCTTCTAATCATTCAGCTCCATAAGGGTGTTTCTTTTTTGCTTCAGGTGTGCTCAGGAGAAATCTAGACTTGGGCTGGGCAATCAGCCCACCAAGGAGCTGCACCATGAAAAAACTCGTTTTCGCTTTTGTTATGCTTGTGGCATTCTGTCCTGCCTTTGCCGATGGTCCTGGTATTCCGCCTTTTCCTCCGGGCGCCGCCTCCATTCCTACTGCTTCTGCCGACAGCAGCACATCGGGTTGGTCTGCGATACGGCCCTGGCTGGCATCGCTTTTGTAAAAGCCAAACTGGAACAAAACAGGGAATGTAAAAGCAAAGCCGTGAGATAAACTTGTCCCCACGGCCTTGCTTTTAAAACTGCTGGAGTACATGCCGCTGGTTCTGTTGTCCGTGTTGCTCTGCCTGCTGATGGCGCGACGTAGCTGGCGCTTGCTTCCCTGGTTTTTTGCCTACGTTATCTTCGCGGTTGCAGCGGGACTGGCCCGCTATGTTACGCAAAATCAGCATTCCCCATATCTCTGGACTTACTGGATCACGGAAGCCGGATATGCACTGCTGGGCATCTGTGTGATGTACGAGGTGTTCCGCCATATTTTTGGCGACCTCCGCCGTATCTGGTGGGTGCGTCTTTTAGTCCCGGGAATGTTTGTTGTAAGCGCTATCCTCACGGCCGGGCGCGCTGCGCATTTGCCACCCGATTTGCACAGTAAGGCCATTATGCTCATTGTCCTGGGCGAGCTTTTTGTAAAGCTTGTGGGCGTCATGATGTTCGCAACCACAGTAACTTTAGTGCCTATCGTTGGGCTCCAGTGGAGACAATATGCCTTTGGCGTGGCCTTTGGATTTGGTGTGTACTCTACGGTAGCCCTTTTGGCCACAACCCGCCTTTCCATATTGGGAATTGGCTACGCTTCTTTTTGGAGTTGGGCCTTGATTGTTGCCTATAGTTGTGCTGTTCTTATCTGGCTACGGTTTTTTAGTGCTACCGAGAAACCGGTCCCCCCTGGCAGTGGAACCTCTTTGTTGCTGTTTGAACAAGAGTTGAAAGTCTATAGGAAGTTGCTGCGGAGAAATTAGCAAGTGATCGAATTGCTTGTAGTCGCAGGAATCGTTGGGTGGGGCATCGTGGCATCGCTCTACATGTTTCTTTCCAACCTGATGAGGTTTCCAGAATGCACGGTGGACGACGTGGCGGAATTCCTGCGTCCCGTTGATCTGGAACAGGCTGAAATGCTTCTTGATCCCGGCGCCTATTATTCCCTGCGCTGGAACCTGGACACAGAGACGCTCATCCAGATACAGCGCAAACGGGCACGTATTTATTTAGAACTCGTCCACAGGATGGCCCATAATGCGCGGGTACTAGTGGAACTCGGAAGACGCGAGATGGACGCGCGGCAAGCCCGGCAAGATGAAATCGTCAGCCAGTTACAACAAGAAGCTTTCCATGTAAGCATCTACTGCTTTGTGACGATGGTTAAACTACGAATCCTTCTCGCTATCCGTCCGGTGCAAGCTCCTTCTTTGACCAAGTGCCGAATGGCGGTTGATCTCGACGGTATCGCCAGCTACAAAGCATTGCGCCTGACTTCTACCGCCTTATTTGAAGAACTACATCGTCCTGTAGATAAGCTCACCGTCAACTTCTAGCGCGCCCTTTATAAATGCGTTCCTGAGTCATTGTACCCTCACAAGGGTGGGGCAGATATTTTCATGCCCGCGCTTCAGGCCCGCCATGTGACGGGCTTTAGCCACTGAGGTGAACCTGCCGGGCACATTAACCCGGCCATACCAATCAAGGCAATATCATGTGCAGCAAATGCCGTCTTATGCCGACATACGGTTGCGGGCATCCTTGACCAGCTTGGTGAACCTGCGCGCCAACTCAAGGATGCGTTCTGCCTGCCTGCGTTGCAGGGCTTCTTTGGGAATCAACTCTCCGCCAATGCCAAGCGCGGAAGCCCCGGACAGAATAAAATTCAAGGCTGTCTGCTGGTTCACGCCTCCCGCGGCAATGAACGGCACCTGCGGCAGCGGAGCCTTCAGCGCCCGGATGTAACTGTCGCCCCCTACCGGGGCGCAGGGGAATATCTTGACCATGTCCGCTCCGGCCTTCCATGCCGCAATCACCTCAGTGGGAGTCAGCGCGCCCGGTAAAACCACCACGTTGTTCCTTACTGCAAATTCCACAACTTCAGGAATGAATCCGGGACTGGTAAGGAACTTTGCTCCAGCATCCACGCAGCGCTTGGCCATCTCTACATCCAGGATGGTTCCTGCGCCCACCACCATTTCCGGAAGCCGGTGCACAAGGTTGGAGATTACATCCAGCGCGGCAGGCACAGTAACGGTGATTTCCACGATCGGTATGCCGCCCCGATTGACGGTTTCCGCCGCAAAGCATGCATCCTCGGTGGAGGATGCGCGCACCGCTGGGATGATGCCCACCTTCTCAATGCGGGTACGGACTTCCTGCTTGGTCATCGGGGCCGTCTCCTTTTCGGTTCCCAGATCATCGGTTGCAAGATCATCGGTTGCAAGAGCAACGGACTTCTTTTATACCGTAAGGTGACACGTGAATGGAATTGCGCTACGCGCTCTCCTCAAAGCCCGGCTCCGGTTCGGGCAGCCTGTCACCATCTGCTGCGAACCATACATACAACGTTGGCAGCAGGATGACGCTCATTACCAGATCGGCAATCAGGCCGCCGACAATCACGATGGCAAACGGCCTTTGCGAGTCGGAACCAATATCATGCGAGAGCGCCGCAGGTAAAAGGCCCAGCGTAGCCACCAGCATCGTCATCACAATGGGACGCAGCCGGAGGACTGCGCCTTCAATGGCAGAGTCTTCAATGGTGTTACCGCGCGCGCGCAACTGATTGATGTATTCGAGCATAATGACGCCAACCTGCACCGAGACGCCAAACAGCGCCAGAAAGCCGATTCCCGATGACACACTAAAGTGGGTCCCGCTGATGAGCAAAGCCAGCAGCCCGCCGACCGGGGCCACCGCCAGGTTCAGCAGGATCAATGCCGCCCATTTGAACGAACGGAACATGGTATAGAGAATGACAAAAATAAAAAGGATGGTCAGCGGAACGATCAGCAGCAGCCGTGCCTCGGCGCGCTTTTCACTTTCGTATTCACCTTCCCAATCAATGTGATAGCCGCGCGGCAGTTCAACTTTTGCATTTACTTTCTTGATGGCTTCCTCAACAGCGCTGCCCAGGTCGCGTCCGCGCACACTGTATTTGATGGCGACGTAGCGCTGGTTGCCCTCGCGGTAAATCTCTGATCCGCCGTCCCGCTCTTCAATCGTGCATAACTGCGCCAGCGAAACCCGTTCGCCCGTTGGAGACAGCAAACGGATATTCTCGATAGCTTCCTTCGTGTCCCGGTATTGCGGCAGGTAACGCATCACCAGATCGTAGCGCTGCTCGCCTTGTAATACCTGCGTGAAAGCCGTTCCACCCACGGCGGTCTGGACAGCATCCTGCACATCTGCAACATTAATTTGGTGGCGCGAGGCCTGCTGGCGGTCTATCTGGAATTCAATGGTGGGTTGCCCCAGCACGCGCAGGACTCCCAGGTCCTCGATTCCCTTAATCTGCCGCATAACGCCGGCGATCTGATCGGCTTTTTCCTCAAGCACCTTCAAGTCGTCGCCATAGACCTTGGTGGCAAGCTGTCCTTTGACTCCGCTGACCGCTTCCTCCATGTTGTCCGCAATGGGCTGGGAAAAATTCCAGAGCACGCCGGGAATTTTGTCCAGTTCGCGCTGCATGGCGGCGATCAGCCTTTCCTTGTCCTTGTGAAATACCGGCCGCCATTCTCCTTTGGGCTTCAGGTCCACGTAGTATTCCGTATTAAAAAAACCTGTGGTATCGGTCCCGTCATCAGGACGGCCTACCTGGCTGGTGCACCGGGTAGCTTCCGGAAATGAACAAAGCACAATCCGCGCCTGGTTGGCCAGCCGGATGCCTTCCGTAGGCCCAGTGCTGGGCGCAAGAGTGCCGCGCACCCACAACGCGCCCTCGTCCAGATGAGGCAGAAACTCAGAACCAATCACTCCGCCAAAAGCAAGAAACATGGTAATGCCAACCACAACCGCTGCGCCGCCCAGAGTGATCCAGCGATGTTCAATGGCCGTCCTGACATGCTCGCGGTAAACTTTTTTCAGGAACTCCATGATCGGGTTATGCCATTCGCCCGCGCCCCGCGAAAAAAAGAAACTTGAAAGAACGGGAGCAACCACAATGGAAAACACTAATGCGCCAAGCAAGGCAAAGGCCACAGTCCAGGCCATGGGTTTGAAAAGCCTGCCTTCAACGCGTTGCAGCGTGAAAATAGGCAAATAAGCGGTGATAATGATGCCGATGGCATAGAACACCGGACGCTGGACTTCATGCGCCGCTTCGCGGATGCGCTCCATTGGCGTCTTATAGTTGACATTGGCGCCATGGCTCATGTGGCGGACAATGTTTTCCACCATTACAACCGCGCCATCCACCACCATCCCAAAGTCCAATGCGCCCAGGGAGAGCAGGTTTGCGGGAATGCCTTTCAGCTTCAGACAAGTAGCGGCGAACAACAATGAAAATGGGATGGTCAGGGCAACAATCAACGCTCCGCGCGCATTTCCAAGAAACAGAAACAGCACGATCACAACCAGGATGATTCCTTCCGTCAGATTGCGCAGCACGGTATGCGTGGTGTAGTGGACCAGTTCGCTGCGGTCAATATGCGGCACTACCTTTACGCCCGCAGGCAGGATGCGGTTGTTCAGTTCATCCACTTTGGCATGAATGGCGGTAAGAACCTCATCAGCGTCCGCGCCTTTGCGCAGGAGCACGATGCCGGAAACCACGTCGTCGTTATCAGTGATCTTGCCGTCTTCGCGATGGATGGCCCGCGCGAACTGGCCCAGACGGATCTTGGGGCCCTGCGCGACTATGCCAATGTCCTTGATGCGCAGCGGCGTACCGGTCTTGGTCATGACCACGGTATTTTCTATGTCGTGCACGTTCCTGACCAGGCCTACTTCCCGGATATTGATCTGCTGCAAGCCCGCCTCAATAAAGCTACCGCCGGCATTGGCGTTGTTGTTGGTGAGCTGCTGTTCTACCTGGGCCAGGCTGAGTCCGTAGGCAATCAGCTTATTGGGATCAACACGGACCTGATACTCGCGCGTGGGCCCGCCAAAGCTGGCCACATCCACAACGTTGGGAACGGCCTTGAAGTTCTTCTCCACCACCCAATCTTCCAGGGACTTCAATTCCATCACGTCATAGTTGGGATTCGTGCTCTTCAGAGTGAAAAAATAGATTTGGCCGACCGGACTCCAGTCAGTGCCCATCTGCGGCACCACGCCCGCAGGCAAGGTCACTTGCGAGAGACGCTCCAGCACGCGCTCCCGGTTCCAGGCATTCTCTTCTTCATCGTCGAAGACCAGCTTGAGGTCGGAGAGTCCAAAGAGCGAGAACGAGCGCAAGTGCACCACATGAGGAATGCCGTTCATTGCCACTTCAAGCGGGACCGTGACCTGCTGCTCAATTTGTTCGGCGGAAATTCCCGGCCATTGCGTGATGATCTCCACGTAGTTGTTGGCGACATCGGGGTAAGCTTCCACGGGAAGCTGATGGAAAGAGATTGCGCCCCAGCCCAGCAGCAGGACCACCGCCGCCAGGACAAGCAGGCGGTTCTCCATTGAAAAATCAACAATTTTCCGGATCATCTATTGTTCCACCGTGTTCTGGAACACCAGCGCGTTCTGGACGACCTGCTGGCCTGGCTTCATGCCGGAAATGATCTCCTGCATGTTGTTGGCAAGAATCGGTCCTACCGTGACTTCGGCCCGCCGGAATTTCTTGTCGCCGGAAGGAACATAGACCCAGTTGCGGTCATGCAAATGCAGAATCGCTGTAGCAGGAATAGCAGTATGGGTTTCTTTTTTCTGCCCGTGGAAGGTTGCGGTTACGAACATGCCCAAACGCATCAGGCCCGGATTACGCACCTCAATGCGTACTTTGGCGGTGCGCAGCGTTGGATCTAGAACGGGAAGAACGTTGCTGATGCGGCCTGTGAATGCCTGGTTCGGATACGCATTCAGGCGGATCTCAGCGGTTTCACCAACATGCACGTTCGGCAGATCGTTTTCGTAGACATCACACAGCACCCATACATAACTCAGGTCGGATATGGTGAACGGACTGGGTGATCCCAAGCCTGCCACGCCAGCAGCATTGGTGACTTGTTGATCTGTAATCACGCCTGAAACGGGTGCTCGAATATCCACGATGGCTGCCGGATGATCGAGACTGCCGCCCAGGACGCGAAGCCGCTCCGTCGTGTTCTCAATATCAACTTTGGCCTTGGCGTCCGTGTCCTGCGCCACTTGCAGATCATTCAGTGAAATTGCGCCCTTGCTGTACAACAGGTTT
>DAHUXF010000085.1 GCA_027307295.1 Acidobacteriaceae bacterium | reverse complement strand
GCCACGCAACTCAACCTGCCCATTATTCCCATGCGGATTGACGGGCTGTTCCCGTTCAAGACCGCGAAAAAACATTATGCCCCTCCACAT
This sequence comes from Acidobacteriaceae bacterium, assembly GCA_027307295.1. Classification (GTDB taxonomy): domain Bacteria; phylum Acidobacteriota; class Terriglobia; order Terriglobales; family Acidobacteriaceae; genus Angelobacter. The sequence goes on along the minus strand of DAHUXF010000085.1, from coordinate 9,460 downwards.
GCAGTGCAGGTGAAGATCGGTGAGCCGGTGAAGTTTGAACCTTCCGCCGATCCTGAGGAGATTACCAAAGAATTGCAAAGGATCGTGGAAAGGCTGTAAAAAAGATAGCTGGTGTGGAAGAAACCGGAAATGGATTGCGCTCTTTTCCCCGGTCTTTCTTCATCAGGCTGTTCACGCTGATGCCACTGGAGCAACCATGATTCATACTGGCCGCCATTTCCTTCAGATTCCCGGCCCCACGAACGTCCCTGATCGGGTCCTGCGCGCCATGGACCGCCCGGTCATTGACCATCGCGGACCTGAGTTCGCGAAATTAGGGATCGAAGTACTGGAAGGATTGAAGGCCATCTTCAAGACCGAGAGTCCTGTGGTGATGTATCCCTCGTCTGGCTCAGGAGCGTGGGAGGCCGCGATTGTGAACACGCTCTCGCCCGGCGACCGTGTGCTGATGTTTGAGACCGGCCACTTCTCCAATCTCTGGCGTGACATTGCATTGCGTCATGGCCTTACAGTTGATTATGTGTCCGGCGACTGGCGTCGCGGCGCGCGTCCCGCAGATGCGGAACAGCGGCTCAAAGAGGACAAGGCGCACGCCATCAAAGCTGTCATGGTCGTACACAATGAGACTTCCACCGGGGCCGTCAGCAGTATCAGTGAAATCCGCCAGGCCATGGACCGAGCCAATCACCCCGCATTACTCATGGTGGACACGATATCTTCGCTGGCATCCATGGATTACCGCCATGACGACTGGGGCGTGGATGTGACGGTGGGCGGATCGCAGAAAGGACTCATGCTTCCGCCGGGTCTCAGCTTCAATGCCGTCTCAGACAAGGCCCTGGCTGCCAATAAGACCTCAAAAATGCCACGCTATTACTGGGACTGGCTGGAGATGCTCAAGCCCAACCACTCCGGCTTCTTCCCGTATACGCCCGCAACAAACCTGCTCTGGGGCCTACGTGAAGCTCTGCTGATGCTGCATGAGGAAGGACTGGACAATGTGTTTCGCCGCCATGACCGCCACGCGGAAGCCACGCGCACTGCGGTCCGTTCCTGGGGCCTGGAAGTCTGGTGCGCTGACCCAAAAGATTATTCCAGTTCGCTTACCGCGGTGTTGATGCCGCAGGGGCACAGCGCCGACCGCCTGCGCGAAATCATTCTGGAAAATTTTGATATGTCACTGGGGACTGGGCTTCCCAAGCTGGCAGGAAAGGTATTTCGCATTGGACATCTGGGACACTTCAATGACCTGATGCTGGCCGGAGCACTGGGCGGCGTGGAAATGGGCTTGCGCCTGGCGGATGTTCCGCATAAATCCGGCGGCGTGACGGCGGCGCTAAATAACCTTGCCACTACTATCCAGAGCAAAGATCAAATCAACAGACCTGCATCGGTACTGGCCTAGAACATGAATGAACGGCAGTTCCTCTAGTTGGCTTTGCGCTTGGCTCTGCTTGCGCCAGCAGAGGTTTTGCGCCGGGGTTTGGCAGCAGCGCGGTCTCCCGTCCTGGGACTCCGCACCTGGTCTACCGGGTCAACCGCCGATTGACTCAGCTGTTCCACTGCCGGCAACTTTTGTTTCAATTTAAGCACAGGCTCAAAAACGTCGCCCATCTTCTCGACGCGTTGCAAAACCTGGTCAAACGTGAATGCCAGCAGCTCAGGATCACCCTTCTTCAGACATTTCTCTACTTCATCCCAGTGGACCGGTGTGGAAACCGTGGGACGCTCTTTGGCCCGCAGAGAATAGACGCTTACAGTAGTTTTGAAATCGTCGTTCTGGCTCCAGTCCACCAATACCTTGTTCACGCGGAGCACTTTCTTCATATCGGAGACAACCTGCTCCGGATAGCGTTCTTCCAGCAACCGCGCGACCGCTTTAGCGAATGGCTTGGTCTGGTCATAGGTCACGGCGGTATTCAGCGGGACGTATACCTGCAAGCCTTTGGAGCCCGAAGTCTTGGCAAACGATTGCAATCCAAACTGCGCAAAAATCTCGCGCACCCATAGGCCCACCTGGCAGCATTGCACAATATTGGCAGGTTCGCCGGGATCAAGATCAAATGCGATGACAGTAGGACGCTGCATTTCCGGCGCGCGGGAAAGCGACGTGTGCAGTTCAATATCCGCCAGGTTCGCCAGCCATGCCAGCGTGGCTACGTCTTCCACCACACAGTAATACATATAGCGGTTGTTTCCGCCGCTCCAGACCTTGGCTGTCTTGATCCAATCCGGACGATAGGCAGGGCAATTCTTCTCGTAGAAATATATTCCTTCCACGCCATTGGGATAGCGCTTGAGTGTCAGCGGGCGTCCGGAAAGATGGGGCAGCAGCACAGGAGCAATGCGGACGTAATAGTCAATCAGATTGCCCTTGGTAAAGCCTGTTTTTGGATATAAGACCTTATCCAGATTGGAAAGGCTGATCTGGTGGCCATCCACTTCGATCACGGATTGATTTTTGGCCATGGCTTGCTCCAATGGACATGGTTAGCATAACTCAAAATTTAGATGCTCCACAGTATCCGATTGTCCGGCATTTTTGCCGCTGGGAGTTTATTTTCCCGGTACGGTTCAACAACATTGGGAAGGCATCTGCCATCTAAACCGGGATGTCAGACGGCCAGGAGAAATCGTTGCCAGTAAGCTCCTCTCAACCACCGGCGTTTTGCCGGGAACAGGAATCCTTGTTTCGTGAAGTCATTGATCTGCTGGAGAGCAACCGGGTGCCATTTGTTATCTCCGGCGCTTTTGCCCTGCATGAACACACCGGCATATGGCGTGACACCAAAGACCTGGACCTCTTTCTGCCGGCCGTTGAGGTAAGCCGCGCACTCAAGCTACTGGAAAAAGATGGATTTGAAACAGAGATCCTGGATGCGGTATGGCTGGCCAAAGCCAGACGCGGCGGCTTCTTTGTAGACCTGATCACGGGCATGAGCAATGCCGTGCTGCGGGTGGACTATACATGGATACGGCAAGCCAGCCGGGCCCAGGTCTTTGGGCAGTCTGTGCGTGTGCTGGCCCCCGCAGAGCTGATTGCCTCCAAGGTTTTTGTCACACGGCGTGAACGATTTGACGGCGCGGACATCTGCCACATTATCTATGGCACGCGTGGCAACTTTGATTGGCAACGCCTGTTGAGCCTGGTGGGCGAGCATTGGCAAATGTTGTTCTGGTGCCTGGTGCTGTATCAATATGTCTATCCGGCAAACTCTGATTACGTGCCGCGCCATATATGGGACGAACTGCTGGACCGCTTCAAGGTTGAGGTGGCCCATCCGAACACAGGGATAGATTTTCGCGGCAGCCTTATCGACGACAAGATATTCGCCATCGACGTGACGGAGTGGGGCAAGAGAAACATTCTGGAAGAGCAGCGGGAAAAGGCCGAACTGATTCAGCCGCCCGCAAAAGAGGCAGCCTGATGGTCCGGGCCTCTGCCCATACCGTGAACTTATGAGAATCGCAGCCACCGCAGACATTCACTTTTCTCCGCAGAGTTATGACCGTATTCGCGAGCCGCTGGCGCATGTGCGTGATGAAGCGGATGTGCTGGTCATTGCCGGAGACCTGACCAACTACGGAAAGCCGGAAGAAATGCATTCTCTGCTGAATGCGCTGGTGCGGCTGCGCATCCCCATCGTCGCTGTTCTTGGCAATCATGACTATGAAAGCTGCCAGGAGCAGGAGTTGATGAAATTGATGAACGCCGAAGGCATCAAGGTGCTGGATGGCAGCAGCTATGAACGCGACGGCATTGGATTCGCCGGCACAAAAGGTTTTCTGGGCGGCTTTGGCCGGGGCGTGCTCACGGCCTTCGGAGAAAAAGAAGTCAAGGCTTTTGTGCAGGCCGGCCTGGATGAAACGCTCAAACTGGAACGTGCGCTCTCCATGTTGCGCGTGCCCAAGATCGTGATCGTCACCCACTACGCGCCCATTCCAGACACCCTGCAAGGAGAGCCGCCGGAGATATGGCCTTATCTGGGCAGTTCGCGATTTTCTGAGGTCATTGATCGGCATCAGGCAGCCATCGCCTTTCATGGCCACGCGCATCACGGCAAGCTGGCCGGGAAAACTACAGGCGGCGTGCACGTGTACAACGTAGCGCTGTCTCTGTTGATGGCCCAGGACCCTCCCAAACCATACCGGGTGTTTGATATCTGATTGGGCCGGGAACGCTGCGCGGCCCTCTGTAACGTGGACCATTTCTTCTCTGCTACTATTATTCTCAAAGTGAAATCTACCGGCTCCAATGTGGTGCGGATTGAAGCAGAAGCGCTGCGCGCGCTGGCCGACCGCATCGCCGGGCCTATGGGCCAGGCTTTTGAGCATGCGGTCGAGTGCCTGCATTCCTGCGGCGGACGCGTGGTGGTCACGGGCATGGGCAAAAGCGGGCTCATTGGCCGTAAGATTGCCGCTACGCTCAGTTCCACCGGCACGCCGGCGCTGTATCTTCATCCGGCAGAGGCCGTCCATGGCGACCTGGGCATGCTGGTCCGGGGCGACGTGGTGCTGGCGCTTTCCTCCAGCGGAGAGACGGAAGAGATTCTCCAGTTGCTTGTCACCATTCGCCGGATTGGGAGCAAGCTGATCACCATCACCGGAGACAAGCTGTACTCATCCAATTCTCACAAGCCATCTACTCTGGCCCAGGCGGCAGACGTTGCGTTGGATTGCTCTGTTGACCAGGAGGCATGCTCTCTTGGGCTGGCGCCGACGGCATCGACAACTGCAATGCTGGCGCTGGGTGACGCGCTGGCAGTGGCGCTCTCAGAAAAACGCGGCTTCAAGGAAGAAGACTTTGCCCATCTCCATCCGGGTGGAAAGCTGGGCAAGAAACTGGCGCGGGTCTCACAGCTGATGCACAGCGGCGATTCTGTCCCGCGAGTTTCACTTTCCACCAAAATGGTGGACGTGATTTATGAAATGTCCCGCAAGGGCCTGGGCATCACCACCGTGGTGGAGAACAATAAGCTGCTGGGCGTGATCAGCGATGGCGACCTGCGCCGTCTGCTTGAAAAACGCAAGGACGTGCTCAGCCTGACCGCGGGCGATTGTCTCACAACCAAGCCGCAGACCATTCATCCGGAAGAGTTCGCGATGACAGCTCTGAACATGATGGAGCAAAAAAAGATCACATCTCTTGTGGTGGTGGATGGCCAGGATGACGTAGCGGGGATTATTCACCTGCACGATCTATGGGGAACACAGATGGTGTGAGGCGTCCGCTGGCCTTTGGCTCTTGGGCCTTGGCGCCATGCACGACCTGCTCAGGCCAGGAGCCAATGACCTGAAGACTAAAGGCTTTTATGTCTACCAATCGCGCCACAAAAATCAAAGTGATACTGTTCGATGTGGATGGAGTCCTTACCGACGGCTCCATCTGGCTTTTCCCTGCACCCTCATCCGGCCCGCGCAGCACGGATGAGCACGCGCAAAAACACGCTGACCTGCCGGGCTTTGGGATCATCAGCCAGAACATGATTGAGGCCAAAGGCTTCAACGCGCACGATGGCACAGGCATTTCGCTGGCTCGGTTAGGCGGTCTCAAGACTGGCATGGTCACCAAGCGGATCTCTGAAACCGTGGCCTTGCGGGCACGCGACCTGAAGATTGATTTCCTGTATCAGGGCGCGCAGAACAAATCCGAAACCCTGGACAAGATCCTGGCGGAAAGCGGCTATCGCGAAGAACAAATCGCTTACGTGGGCGATGATGTGATTGATCTGCCCATCATGCGCCGTTGCGGTCTGGCCATTGCGGTGGCCAATGCGCGTCCTCAGGTAAAGGCAATCGCGCACTATGAGACGCCTTCTCGCGGCGGCCACGGCGCTGCACGTGATGCCGTTGAATATATTCTGGAAGCGCAAGGTACTCTGGAAGAAGTGGTGGATGCCTATATCTACGCCAGAACATCCGTCCGGGAGCAATAAGCGTGATTTTTAGAGCAGGTCGAAAGTTGGTGTGCCGGGAGAGCAACACGTAAACAAGGGTCCATCATGGGAGGCATTGAGGCATGGAGAAAACATAGCTTGAGAAAGGTTCCTGGTTAGATTATCTATAGATTCGCGTTTTTCGCATTGATTCGCGGCCCATCTCTTTCCTGATCTGCGTTCCCCTGCGCAAATCTGCGGTGAAAAAGATATACAACTCGAGAGACGCTCCGGAGAATTGAAATCGGTTGGGTTCACCGCACAACAAACAAGAGAAGGCCTGGCGGCTTCCCTGCCAAGACGCTTACGCGCCGAACCGCCAGGTCTGCTCTGTTCGTTTGCTGCCAGGTACGGCAGCTACTTACCTTAGAAGCGGCCCCGCAGAAAAGGTTGCCGCCGGCGCACAAATTCTGCGGGCGTCCTGCGATCTATCAGTTTGCATCCGCCGATGGCGGCTTCAACGCGCGCACAAAGGAAATGAAGTTTGGGTCTTTTCTGAGGCCGGCAAATTCATTATCGTGCAATGCACTTTTGATCGGATAGCCTTCCTCATTGGCCTTGCTGAGATAGTAGCGGCAACGTTTTTCGTCGCCATGCTGGCCATACATCTGCGCCATCACGTAGTGAAAGTGGCCCAAATCATTGGAGCCAACCAGCCGTATGGATATGGCCGAGGCGGAGGACTGCCGCAGAAAAATATCAGGGTCCAGCGCAATGGCGCGCTGGTACTCTTTGACGGCGTTATCAAAGTCTTTCTCTGAAAAGTAAGCCCCGCCCAGGTTGCTGTGAAAGCTGGCGCTGGCATCATGCAACCGGATGGCTTTTTTATATTCGTGAATGGCCGCTCCGTATTTCCGCATATTGTAGTAGAGAGCGCCCATGTTGTTGTAGGCTTCGGCATAATTTTTGTCAGCCCGTATGGCGCGCTGGAACTCTCTTTTAGCTTCCGCATTGCGGTGCATCTGCAGCATGCACATTCCCACTTTGTTGTGCAGGACCGCGCTGTCGGACTTCCGGATGGCCGCGCGATAATAATCCACGGCGTCAAGATAGGCTTTCTGCGCCCGCAGAGCGTCAGCCTGCTGTTCCAGTTCCGGCGAGGTCAAAGTTTCCGGTGGAGGCGGTATGCGGACCGGCGCATTCGAATCGGTTTCCAAAGGCTGTTGCGCCCACAAAGGCAGACAAAGCGCCAGAGGCGCCAAAAAGACGAGCAAGCGGCTGAAGCGACCCATTGGGGGCCTCCTTAGTGCGGTCGGTCTTGTCCCGGACTGGGCGTGACCGCAGGCTTGTTCTCCTTATTATCACTCTTATCGTCCTCTTTGGAACCGCCAAATATTCGGCCCCAAAAACCCTTCTTTTTGCCCTTCTCCGGGTCTGCCGGGGACGCCTGGGATGAATCACCCGCCCTGGCCGCCGGCTGCACAGGATTAGGGCTGGCGCTGCCGGGATTAGGGGTGTTTATAGTGGTATTTGCCGCCGCAGGCGTTGGAGTGGGCTTGGGCTCAATCCCAAAAATCCTCTGGAAAACGTTCCCATGAGCTGTCTGCTCACAGGTTTGCGTTGGCTGCGTGCCATCAATAAATGCGGTAGTGTAATCGTCAGGACAGGTCGGCGTGGCAATCTGATTGGTGGTCTTATCCAAAGTAAGTTCCACTACGCCCTGGGGCGGCGTAAAGGGCTTGGTATCAGAATAGTTCGGCAAGTCCACGGCCCGCTTCATGAATTCCGTCCAGATAGGCAAGGCTATAGTCGCACCGCTCAGATGGATATCACTGTACTCGTCATAGCCAACCCAGACGATGCAGAGCAGGTTGGAAGTGAATCCGGCAAACCAGCCGTCATGGGAGGTGCCGGTTTTGCCTGCGGCGGGCGCGGTAAATTTGCGCGCGCGAACTCCAACCGCAGTACCGTTGTTAAGCACCCCTTCCATCATTGTTGTCAGCACGTAGGTGACGCGAGGATCTAGGACCTGGGATTTTTGGGGTTGAAAGTTGTCGATTACGTCGCCGTTGGCGTCGCGGACAGACCGGACCATAATCGGCGTAATGCGCTGGCCGTTATTGGTGAAAACCGTATAAGCGGAAGCCATCTCCAGGGGCGTGGCATCATAGGAGCCCAGCGCCATGGCGGGCGTCGCCTTCACTGAGGTGATTCCTGCGGCTTTGGCCAGATTGGCAACCTTGTCATAGCCCACCATCTCGGCCACTTTCACGGTCGCGTTGTTCAGCGAGAGCGCAAGCGCTTTTTGTGCCGTGACCTGGCCCAGATATCTTTCCTGATAGTTGCGTGGCGTGTAAACATCGTCGCCGTTAATAAACGCCGTGGGAGAATCATCCACCAGGCTGGCCGGTGTCAGCACCGGCTGTTCATTGGTGACAGCGTTGTTGATGGCCGCGGCATAAACAAACGGTTTAAAGATTGATCCGGTAGGCCGCTTGGCGATTGCATGGTTCAGTTGGCTGAAGCCGTAGTTGCGTCCGCCCACCAGCGCCAGCACCTCGCCCGTATGCGGATCAAGCGCCACCAGCGCCACCTGCGGCATGGGACCAGGCATCACCTTGGTTTCAAACTTGTTCTTGCCCGTCTTCACCCTTTTGGTGCGCAGCTTATTCACCTGGGCGTCAACTTCCTTCAGTCCCAGGTCCACGGATTGCGCAGCAGCTTCCTGCAATGCGGGATCAAGCGTGGTATAGATCCGGTATCCGTCCCCGTTCAGGTCTTCTTCGCCGTATTTGTTGAGCAGTTGTTCCCGGATGAGATCGACAAAATATGGAGCATCACTGGCTTCCACATTTTGCGGAGCCAGCTTTAAAGGCGTGGCTTTGGCCGTGTCGGCCTGGGCGCGCGTAATCGAACCCGTCTCAACCATGGCCTCCAGGACCAGGTTTCTGCGTTCCTGGGCGCGTTCCGGATGGCGGTAAGGAGACAAATAGCTGGGCCGCTGCACTAATCCAGCCAGCAGCGCGGCTTCCGGCAGAGAGATGTCTTTCAGGTCCTTGCCGAAATAAGCCTGTGCAGCTTCACCAAAACCAGTAATGGTGAAAGAACCGCGTTGGCCCATATCCACCTGATTGGCATAGAGCTCAAAAATCTGCTTCTTGGAGAAGCGCTGTTCCAGTTCAATGGATATCAGGATTTCGGTTATTTTGCGCTTCAGCTTCTTCTCCGGAGTCAGGAAGAAGCCGCGCGCTACCTGCATGGTGATGGTGGACCCGCCTTGCCGGTTGCCGCCCTGGCGCAGATCGACCCACGCTGCCTGCATCAGGCGCCAGTAATTCACCCCGCTGTGATGAAAAAAACGCCGGTCTTCAATGGACGTGACGGCATCCACCAGGACTTTGGGCACATCGTCATATTTCACCAGACGGCGCTTGCTGCGCAGCTGGCCATCAAATAAGCCGGTGACCAGTTGCGGCTCCAGTTCGTAGGCGGAAAGTTCGTTGCCTTTGCTGACGATCTTGTCGACCTGCCCGTCTTCAATCGTGATGCGGGCCGACTCGGGGCTGTGGTACGACTCCGCCCCG
>DAHUXF010000852.1 GCA_027307295.1 Acidobacteriaceae bacterium | reverse complement strand
AACCTGAACGACATCGTGATGCGGATCGTGCGCCTCGCACAGAAGCCGCCGATTTTGACGATTGTGACTCCGGTGCCGGTTGGCACCGCGAATGCGCTGGAAAAAAGCGTGAAAGATGCCGGACTGCAGGCGACGATCGTGTCGCAGCCGATGTTCTTCACCGACGGTTGCGCGGTGGAAGACTTTAACTGGCCGGACCGCCTGATTCTGGGCTCGACTTCGAGCGAAGCGGTGCAGATGCTGAAACAGATTTTTCACCCGCTGGTGATGCGCGGCGTGCCGGTGATTGTGACCAACCAGTCCACGGCCGAGCTGGTGCGGGAAGCTGCGACGGCGTTCGTGGCGACGAAGATTTCGTTCATCAACGAAGTGGCTACGCTGTGCGAGCGCGTGAATGCCGACGCCGTGAACCTGGCGCTGGCGCTCGGTCTCGACAAGAAAATCGCTCCCCGGTGCTTGCAGCCCGGAGCCGGCATGGGCGGCGTATTTGCCGAGTCCGAC
>DAHUXF010000851.1:270-501 GCA_027307295.1 Acidobacteriaceae bacterium | reverse complement strand
AACCTTCGCCCCGGCGATGCCGTGCTGCTCAAGGCGTCACGCGGAGTCAAGCTGGAGCGCGCCCTGGAGATGTTGCAGAATAAGGTTCCGGCAAAATAGTTTTCCATTCTTCTCCCGGCGGCTGATTATTGTAAGTGGGAGTGTCCGTACACGCGGCGTGAGAAAATAGTGGGAAGGCTGCGCGGTCAGCAGGTGCATCAGGAAAATCTGAAAAATGGATTGGAAGCAATC
>DAHUXF010000851.1:0-260 GCA_027307295.1 Acidobacteriaceae bacterium | reverse complement strand
CTCCTGGTCCGCTGCTTACATCCGCTCATCTGCCTGGTCCAGATTGATTCAGCTACCGGAGGGGTATTGCTTTACTGGCTTCTTTATCAGCGATTGTTTGCCCATTTTCCTCCTTTCCGTATTTTTCGTTATGTTACTTTCCGCACCGCCTTCGCCAGCCTGACAGCATTATTTATGGGGTTGATTATCGGTCCGGCCATTATCCGGCAGCTGCGCGAATTCCAGATCGGGCAATATATCCGTGAAGAAGGCCCTAAGGG
>DAHUXF010000850.1 GCA_027307295.1 Acidobacteriaceae bacterium | reverse complement strand
CCGCAGGCATGAAGGCTGCGGCAATCAGAAAAAGGCTCGATGGCAGATGAGTGAAGACCATCGTCCTGATCAGCCCGATGTGCCGTGCCAGCCAGGCCGCGCCTAGATGCGAGAGCGCATTCAGGACATGCACGGCAAAGAACAGCAACGCCAGCTTGTTCTCGGCAATGCCAAAGCGACGGAAAAACCAGTATGAGACCAGCGCATCGGTGAGAAAGCCGCCGCCAAAGGCGTCAATGGCGAACAAACCGCATAGCTTCTTGACGGTCGTTTTCGTCTCTACAGAGATGGCAACGCGCGGCTTAAGCGGCGCACCCTGTTCATGAATCTCGACTTGCGGCGACAAAAACAAATAAAGTACAGCTCCAAGTAGACTGATTGCCGCGTATCCAAGAAATAACAGGCGGTACGTTCCGGTCAAGTCAACGTTCCACCACTTGTGGACCATGACCGGAATGCCGGCAGCCAACGCGCCAAGAGCGCCGCTGGCATCCAGCACCACG
>DAHUXF010000084.1 GCA_027307295.1 Acidobacteriaceae bacterium | reverse complement strand
TGCTGGCCCAGCTGCCTGTGGACCAGACCTCAGCCTGCACATGCAACCGCCACACGGCAATGACTGGGATGACGTACGAGAAAAAAATGGCACCCAGCGCCAACAACATCACGCGGGGATAGGTCTTCTGCGGCTCCTCCACTTCATTGGCGACCGTAGAGGCATTGTCCCAACCCATATAGTTCCACATCGCCACCAGAATGCCGGTAAGGAAACTACCGTGCGTGGGCGGCACGGTGCCTAGAGAGACATGACGGAATTAGGCGAAGAGAACAATCAGTGCGAAGGGGCTTAACATCAGCGCGCCTAGCATCACAGAACCATTGCCGACGGCTTTAGCGCCCAACAGGTTCCAGAGCATGCACACCAGGACCATTGCCACAGCCATGGACACGCCCCGGTGTCCGGCAGTCAGAGCAGGCCATCGTTGTCCCAGGTAGAAGACAAAGAGCGTGGGATAGATCGCCATATCAAAGACACTGGCGGCCAGCGAAAGCCATGCTTCCTGAAAACCCCAGAACGGCCCCATGGCGCGCCGTACCCAGACATAAAAGCCCCCTTCCGCCGGCATGGCCGCCGCCAGCTCACCCACCATTAGGCCTGTGGGCAGGCTCCAGAAGATCGGAACGAGAAAAAGGACAACGATTGCCAGCCGGTAGCCGGCATCCTTTACCAGGTCCTCCATGCCATACGGCCCGCCGGAGACCATAAAGTATGTGGCCGCTGCCAATGACAGAACGGTAAGTTTGCGGCGTTGGCCCTTTTGCGTCTTTCGCATCGTAGTGAAATGCAATATAGCATCGAGTGGAAGGCGCGCACGCTAAGACTTACCGCAGACGAAGATTTCTTGCAGAGACGGCTTTCCGTTGACACTGTGTGAGCGCACCCCTTTGCTGTAAAGGTCGGTGGCTTTCAGCAACTACGCTTTTGCTGCTGCCGGCCACACCGGCTCAGCAAAGACCGGAATCTGTTTTTTTGAGTATCATCCAAATGCTGTGTAAACTTGAGCGAATTAAGGCAGAATTGTTCCCTATGACTGACGACCTGATACGCTTCCGTCCCGAGTTCCCTATCCTGGAACGCACCACTTATATGATCAGCAACTCGCTGGGCGCGATGCCTCGCGGCGTCTATGACTCAGCCCGTGCGTACTGTGACATCTGGGCCACCCGTGGCGTGCGCGCCTGGGAAGAACGCTGGTGGATGCTGGCGGCGGAGGTAGGCAACGCCATCGGCGGCATCATGAATGCTGCACACGGCTCGGTGAGCATGCATCTGAACGTGACCAGCTGCCAGGCTGTGGTGGCCAGCTGCCTTGACTTCAGCGGCAAACGCAACAAGGTCGTCTACAGTGACATGAATTTTCCGTCGGTGATGTATTTCTGGGAGGCGCAGCGGTCCCGGGGCGCGCGCGTTCACATGGTCCCTACCGATGATGGAGTCCACGTTTCCACACAACGGCTGATTGACGCCATTGATGAAGAAACCCTGGTAGTCCCCATTTCGCACGTGGTCTTCCGCAGTTCTTATATTAAGGACGTAAAACCGATCGTCGAAAAAGCGCACCGTGTGGGCGCGCTGGTGGTGCTGGATTGCTTCCAGTCCCTGGGCAACGTGCCGGTGGATGTGCAGGCCCTCAACGTGGATTTTGCGGTGGGCGGCGTGCTCAAGTGGTTGTGCGGAGGAGCGGGCACGTCCTATCTTTACGTGCGGCCAGACCTGGGTAAAACGCTGGAGCCTAATTTTACCGGCTGGTTTGCCCATGAAAATCCATTTGGGTTTGAGACCGGTCCCACCCGGTATGGTGAAGCGCCGTTCCGGTTCATGCAGGGCACTTCCAATGTCCCCGGATTTTACACAGCTATGCCGGGACTGAAGATCATTCATGAAGCCGGGGTGGCGCGGATCAGGGAAAAGTCGAAAAAGATGACCGCCCGCTTAATTGAACTGGCGGACCAGCGTGGTTGGCGGGTGAATGCGCCGCGCGATCCCGAGCGGCGCGGCGGCACTGTCGCCATCGATATGCCGAATTCCAAAGAGGTCTGCCAGGAGCTGTTGCGCCGCGATGTGCTCGTGGATTGGCGGCCTCGGGCAGGCGTAAGATTTTCACCGCACTTTTACAACACCCTGGAAGAAATCGACCGCGCCATCGCCACGGTGGATGAAATTTTGAGCCGGATGGGCGTGGCCGAAACCGCCAAATAACAGGCTGCCGAAGCGTCCCTGTTTTTGAAAAGCGATTTATGGAATGCGGCTATTTGGGGGTGAGCAAAATGATTCCTCCTGATAAAATCCTTGACAGTTCGCCTTTCATTCGTAATAATTTCGCTGCATGGCTATTACGAAGAGACAGCGGCAGGTTTACGACTTTATCCACGACTTTGTGCAGCGCAACGGCTATTCGCCATCCTTTGAAGAAATTGGCGATGGACTGGGCCTTAGCTCTCTGGCTACGGTGCACAAACATATTTCCAACCTGGAAAAAAAGGGCCTGCTCAAGCGTGACTACAATCGCAGCCGGTCTATTGACGTGCTGCCGATACGCGGACTCTTCAAGCGGCAGCCGCCCAAAGAGTTGGCGCTGCCCTTGATGGGACGCATCGCCGCCGGCCATCCGATTGAAGCTGTAGAAAACCCTGAAACCATCTCCCTGGGCGACATCACCCGCTCCAAAGACGTCTTTGTCCTGCAAGTGAAAGGCGAGAGCATGCGGGACGAACATATTGTGGATGGCGACTACGTACTGGTAGAGAAAACCAATAACGCCCGTGATGGAGAAATTGTGGTTGCGCTGGTGGACGGCACTGACGCCACGCTGAAGCGGCTCTTCCGTGAAGGCATGAACATTCGCCTGCAACCTTCCAACAGCGCGATGAAGCCCATTATTGTGCCGGCGAAATCCGTGCAGCTTCAAGGCCGGGTGATTGGCGTCCTGAGAAAATACTGAAAAGCGAAAGTTGCGCTCTGTGTGATCTGCCCGCATTCCTGCTGCGGGCATTTCTATTTTATGCCGTTACGCGCACTGAGAGACGCGATTGAGCCCAAGGCATGATCGTGTAATAGGACGCCGATCAGTCGATTCTGCGTGACCTGTAAAGCTCCAGCAAAAAACCCGGACCGGCCGCGTTTATGTGCTGAACAAAATTCCCGTGTCAGCCAACGTGTTTATTGAGGGCTTTTTCAATGACTTCACGCTTCACATAGCCCACAATCTGCTCCTGCACCTGGCCGTTCTTAAAGATGAGCAGGGTAGGAATCCCGCGGACGCCATAACGCTGAGGCGTCGCCGGGCTGCTGTCCACGTCCATCTTGCCGACTTTGACTTTGCCTTCGTACGCAGCGGCCACTTCATCCACCACAGGTGACAGGGCCTTGCAAGGTCCACACCACGCCGCCCAGAAATCGATCATCACAGGTTGATCGCTTTTAAGAACCAATTGATCAAAATTTCCATCTGTTACTTCAAAGACTCCCTGCGTAATAGCCATGCAACCCCACTTTCAACTTTTTGGATTTGCCGCTGTCCGGACAGCAACCTGAATGAATATCCTAACAAAATTATTAGATGTTACTGCTCAATTTAAGTTGCGGAAACGTCTAAGTACTTGCCTGATCAAGAGATATTTATTGCCGCGTCATGGCTCCGGCAATGTTACTAAAGTGACGTGGACGAAAGGCCAGTCTGATTCTAGACTCTCTCTCGGTGGTAAGGCAGTTCTGGGGGAGGGCTGCCGGGCGTCCTGCGATTCGTCGCAGGACGCTTGAATTTTGGGGCATAAATCAGTGCTCCGCAAAAGCACCTTCTCGCCGTAATCTACGAAGAACACATCGCTTCCAAGCAAAACAGGGGTGGGCATTTCCAGTCGAAGCGCCATCCAGATGTTATCCTTATAGGTTAACCATCTTCGGGAACTGCCACGTTGTAAAGCAGTCCCTGTGATCCGGGTGCCACACGCGATGAGCACGAAAAGCGCACAGTTCACCAGTGAGATTTCCCTGGAGCGGGAGCAGATATTTGACACCTTCCGCCGGTGGGGATATCTCGACGCCAACCTCAACCCGCTTGGCGGGCCTATAGGCGACGGCTATTCCGATCTGCCCAGCGAAGGCGAGGGCGTAAAAGAAGCACGCAAGATCTACTGCGGCTCGATTGGGGCGGAGTTCATGCATTTGCCCCAGCGCGACCGCCGCGAGTGGATCCAGAAGCGGATGGAGAACCCCAAGGCCCAGCAGGTTGACCGTCGCTGGCTGGCGGAGCGTCTGCTGCAGGCAGATTTGTTTGAGCAGATCATGCAAACGCGCTATCTGGGCACCAAGCGTTACTCCGGAGAAGGCGCCACAGCGCAAATTCCCCTGCTGGATACCATCCTGGAAACAGGCGCCGACCTGGGCGCGACATCCGCGGTGATGGCCATGAGCCATCGTGGACGCCTGACGGTGATGACGCTCACTGTGGGGATTGCGGCGGAGAATATTTTTGCCGGCTTTGAAGATGTTGATCCGCGCAGCATTCTCGGCGGCGGCGATGTGAAATACCACAAGGGTGCAACCGGTGAGTTCCACACCCGCACCGGCAAAGTGGTGCGCATGCATCTGGTATCGAACCCCAGCCATCTTGAGGCTGTTGACCCGGTGGCCCTGGGACGCACGCTGGCCAAACAATTACATGCCGGCCCCGATGGAACCAGGCAAGTCCTGCCGGTGATCCTGCACGGTGATGCGGCCTTTGCAGGCCAGGGCATTTGGGCGGAAACGCTGAACTTTGCCGGATTGAAAGGTTATACCGTCGGTGGGGCCATTCATGTCATTGTGAACAACCTGATTGGCTTCACCACCAATCCGCGTGAGTTGCATACCTCGCGCTTCTCCTCGGATTTGGCCAAGCGCCAGCCCATCCCGATCTTTCATGTGAATGCGGAAGACCCGGAAGCCGCGCTGCGCGTAGCGGCCATGGCCACAGAATACCGTTACCAGTTCAACAGTGATGTAGTGATCGACCTGATCGGCTATCGCCGGCACGGACACAGTGAAGTAGACGATCCCACCATCACGCAGCCGCTGCTGTACAAGAAAATCAATGCCCTTGCTCCTCTGTTTGAGACCTACGCAGCGCAGAACCATATTGACACCACCGAGATGGCGGAGAAATTCCGCGCCCAGGTAGATGCCGCCTATGACAAAGCGGCGCAGATGCAGAAATCGCCGGTGCTGCGCAAGCTTCCCGCCTATTGGGACAAATATGTCGGTGGACGATACAAATCCGAATATGAAGTTCCAACCGCCGTCAGCGAAGATAAGCTGCGGCAGATCACGGAAAAGCTGACAACGTACCCAACCGGCTTCGCCATTCATCCGAAAGTCAAAAAACTGCTGGAGCAGCGCGAAAAGATGGGCACAGGCAAGATGCCGCTGGATTACGGCATGGCGGAAGCCCTGGCTTTTGGTTCCCTGCTGGTGGAGGGCGTTCCGGTGCGGCTCTCCGGCCAGGACGCGCGCCGCGGCACATTCAATCATCGTCATTCTGTGCTGATCGACATTGAAAATGAGCGGGAGTATGTGCCGCTCAGCAACATCACGCCGGACCAGGCATGGTTCCAGGCCTACAATTCCATCCTCTCGGAAGCCGCAGTGCTCGGTTTTGAATATGGCTTCAGCCGCGACTATCCCGATGGACTCACGCTGTGGGAGGCGCAGTTTGGCGACTTCGCCAACGGCGCTCAGGTCATCATCGATCAATTCATTGTTGCCGGCGAAGACAAGTGGGGACTGCTTTCCGGCCTGGTCATGCTTCTGCCGCATGGCTATGAAGGGCAGGGACCGGAGCATTCCAGCGGCCGCATTGAACGCTACCTGCAACTGGCGGCAAAAGACAACATTCAGGTGGCCCAGCCCTCCACCGCAGCGCAATATTTTCATCTCCTGCGGCGGCAGGCTCTGCGCATCTGGCGCAAGCCATTGATTGTGTTTACGCCCAAAGGCATGTTGCGCCATCCGGACGCGGCCAGCCCGTTGAGCGAGTTAGCCAGTGGCAAGTTCCAGAATGTGATTCAGGATAACGAGATGACCAACGGGCAGCGCGTTATCGTCTGCACCGGAAAGATCGGGCATGAACTGCGGCGTGAGCGCAAACGCCGTGGCGACACAAAAACAGCCATCATCTTCCTGGAACAGCTCTACCCTTTTCCAGAAGCAGAGCTGGAAGCGGCCTTTGCACAGCACACCAACGCACGCGAGTTCCTGTGGGTGCAGGAAGAACCGGCGAACATGGGAGCTTTGAATTTCCTGGCGCCGCAATTGGAGCGTCTGGCCCGCGGGACGTCATTCCGTTCGGTAAAGCGTTCGCCCTCGTCCAGCCCATCCACGGGGTCGCATACTGCCCATGAGATGGAGCAGAAAACGCTGCTGGAGATGGCATTCGCTGCTTTCTAGGAAACCGGCATCGCAAGAGCATGCAGGGTCATCCAACAGTCTGAACCCCAGTATTTATATCGAAACGAAAGGTGGTTGAAATGGCACAAGGAACTGTAACAGCACATGAAGTCCCGGCGCTGCCATACGCGTACAACGCGCTGGAACCGCACATTGACGAAGCAACCATGCACCTGCACCATGACAAGCACCACGCAGCTTACGTCACCAAACTGAACGGCGCCATTGAGAAGCACCCTGAACTGGGCAGTAAAAGCCCGGAGGAGTTGCTCGCCAACAACTGCGCCATTGTCCCGGAAAATATCCGTACGGCCGTGCGCAACAACGGCGGCGGCCACGTGAACCACACCATGTTCTGGCAGATCATGGGACCGGGCAAAGGCGGCAATCCTACCGGCGCCGTGGCTGAGGCCATCAGCAAAACCTTTGGCAGCTTTGAAGCTTTCAAAGAAAAATTTGAAGCGGCTGGAGTCAACCAGTTCGGAAGCGGATGGGCCTGGCTGGTCCGCACAAAATCAGGCGAATTCAAGATCACCTCCACGCCCAATCAGGACAATCCCATCTCCAACGGGGAATTTCCAATTCTGGGGAATGACGTGTGGGAACACGCCTACTACCTGAAGTACCAGAACCGCCGCCCGGACTACCTGAAAGCATGGTGGAACGTGGTGAACTGGGACGAGATTAACAAACGCCTGGCCAAAGCTGACGGCTTCTTCAAATAATGTTTTTTGTAACCGCGCCGCCCTCACAAAGGGCGGCTTTTTTTGTGTCCTAAACCTTTCGTAACGATTTACGAGCTCGTCACAACTACTTGGTGCGGGCAGATGCGCCAAAAGCGTGTTATAAGTTGTGCAACCCCCAAAAAGCACGAGCACGAAATCCATACAACTGATGAGGTGTGTTTTGAACAGATTTTTCACCGGAGCACGTGTGCTCATTTTTGCCCTATGCGCTATTGGCGCTGCACAGGCTCAGGATAGTTTCAGCGGCTTTTATGTTGGCGGTAATGCGGGCGGCGCTTTTGGCCGGGCCCAGGTAGATACCAGCCCTGCTTTCAGCCTGACCGGCTATTTCAACTCCACCAGCACGCCGGCCATCACCAGCGCAAGCAACCAACTGATCAAGCCCAACGGACTTACTGCCGGGGGCGGCGCTGGATTCAACCATCAATGGGACAACTTTGTGTTTGGCCTGGAAGCAGATTTCGGCACGATGAATCTGAGCGGGACCACCACTGCCACCGCCCCTTATCCCTGCTGTCCTGGCACAGGTTTTACCGTTACCCAGACAGCCAAGACCAACTGGTTGTTCACAGTGCGTCCGCGCGTAGGCTTTGTGTTCGGCCGTGTGATGGTGTATGAAACCGTGGGTGCGGCGTTTACCAGCGTGAAATATACCGGGTTATTTACTGATACCTTTGCCAGCGCTCATGAGAACGCGAGCCTGCAAGAGACCCGGCCCGGATGGGTGCTAGGCGGCGGCGCAGAAGGCCGCATTTCCCATCGCTGGTCCGTCAAGGGCGAATACCTTTATGCGGGCTTTGGAACGGCAACGGTGCCAAGCGCGAACCTTACTCTTCCCAACCCGCCGCCAGCTCCGCCGACTGCATTCCCCAGCACTGTCTTCACTCACTCCGTTGATCTCAGAGCACACCTTGTGCGCGCCGGCGTGAACTACCGCTTTTAGCGTGTAGCAGCTTGTCCCGCCAGAAACGGCGGATGCATGGAAAGGCCACCTTATCTGAGGTGGCCTTTTTTCCTTACCTTGTTGGATGGCTGAAATGCCAGTGATTTGAAAATATTTTCGCTGGCGTTAGACGAACCGGCACTGGACGTCCTGCCAATACCAATCAACAGGCATCAGACTGCATCCTTAGTCATCAAAAGGCTGATTGCTCATGCCGCAAGCGCACTGATAAGATGATGTGTTTGCACAAACGATCCTAATTCACCATTACAGGCTGTCTTTTTATGAGCACACAAGCTACAGATATCGCCATTGTCAGCGGCGCGCGCACGCCCATGGGCCGTTATTGCGGCAAATTACGCGATTTTACCGCCATGGACCTGGCTGCCGTGGCCAGCCAGGAAGCCATCAAGCGCTCTGGCGTTGCGCCCGCGGAATTTGACCACGCCGTTTTCGGCAACGCACAGCAGACCTCCGGTGATTCGCTCTACGGCGCGCGTCATGTGGCCTTGAAGGCGGGCTTGCCCATTGAAACGCCTGCGCTCACCGTGAACCGGCTCTGCGGATCAGGCATGCAGTCCCTGGTCAATGCCGCGCAGATGATTCAGTTGGGTGAAGCGAACACGGTGCTGGCCGGCGGAATGGAATCCATGTCCCAGGCGCCGCATGTGGTTCGTGGAGCGCGCTGGGGACTTGGTCTGGGCGAAGGCAAACTGGAAGACTCCCTCATGGTCGCGTTGCTTGATACCTATTGCGGCCTTTACATGGCCAACACCGCGGAACTGTACGCGGAGCAGCAGGGCATCACTCGGCAGCACATGGACGAGTTCTCATTGCAGTCGCAGCAAAAAGCAGGCGCGGCGCAAAAAGCCTGCCGCCTGGCGGAAGAAATTGTTCCGGTCGCGTTGAAGAATCGCAAAGGCGAACCCACCGGCGAGATGTTTGATAAAGACGACCATCTGCGTCCGGAAACCACCATGGAAGGCCTGGCCAAGCTGAAAGCCGCATTCGGCAAAAATGGGACTGTCACTGCCGGCAATGCCAGCGGCATTGTCGATGGCGGGGCAGCTGTAGTAATGATGACGCTCGCGCAGGCAGAAAAACGCAGCCTGAAGCCCATGGGACGCATTGTGAGCTGGGGCATCGCCGGAGTCGATCCAAAGATCATGGGCAGCGGCCCGGTTCCCTCGTCGCGGCTGGCGCTTAAGAAGGCCGGGCTTAAGCTGGAAGAGATCGACCTGATCGAGGTGAATGAAGCTTTTGCCGGACAATATCTCGCCGTCGAAAAAGAACTGGGCCTGGACCGCAGCAAGGTCAACGTAAACGGCGGAGCAATTGCTCTGGGCCATCCCCTGGGTGCGACCGGCACACGGCTGGTGATTACTCTGCTCTATGAGCTGCGGCGGCGCAAAGCTCGGTATGGACTGGCAACAGCATGCATCG
>DAHUXF010000849.1 GCA_027307295.1 Acidobacteriaceae bacterium | reverse complement strand
GTCGAGGTCCAGGCCAGAGGAAAAAGCCTTGCCCGCACCCGTGAGAATCAGGATACGCGCGGAGGAATCCTTCACCTCGGCAAGCGCCCGGATTAACTCATCAATCAGTTCATAGCTGATGGCATTGCGCTTGTCTGGACGGTTGAGGGTGAGGGTAGCGACGTCTGAGTCGAAGGAGAGTTGTATGTTCGCGTAGTGGCTCATGGTTTGTGTTGTTAGTCGAGTTTAGCAACACTTGTCATCCTGAGCGAAGCGAAGGATCTCACCTGCACGGAACTTCGTGATACTTTTTTCCTTTGAGGGCACCATAGGCGCATGGTCATACGTAGGGTGGATGTTAGCCTATTGCGTACGAGCAAACGAAGCACGTGAACTACGAAGCCCTTAAAACGGTCTCACAAATTCTCACCTATATTGGGCTATTTGCATCGTCAATCTTGACGTGGATAAATCTTCACTTCAAGACATCCTCAGATCCCGAAGTAGGTCACCGAAAGAATCTT
>DAHUXF010000848.1 GCA_027307295.1 Acidobacteriaceae bacterium | reverse complement strand
GAGGTCCTCATCCCCGATCACCATCCCGGGTTCACCGACTGGGACACCTACCAGGCCAACCAGTCCCGCATCGGCACCAACATCCGGCCGCAGGCCCGCCAGCCGGGCACCGGCGCGGTCCGGGAAGGCTGCGCGCTGCTGCAGGGCCTGGCCACCTGCGGCACGTGCGGCCGCAAGCTGGCCATCTTCTACCGCGGTCCGGCCAAGACCGTGCCGAACTACTACTGCCAGGGGCCTGGTGACCTGGTCGACGGCCGCGGCACCCGGCACATGAACGTCGGCGGGCAGGCCATCGACACCGCCGTCGCCGAGGCCTTCCTCGCCGCGCTGGCACCCGCCGCGCTGGATGCCTGCCTGCACGCCGCCCGCCAGCTCGAAGACGGCCACGACGCCGCGCTGGCCCAGCACCAGCGCCAGGTCGAGCAGGCCCGCTACCAGGCCGCCAGGGCCGAGCGCCGCTACCAGGCCGTCGACCCGGACAACCGGCTGGTCGCGCGGGCGACA
>DAHUXF010000847.1 GCA_027307295.1 Acidobacteriaceae bacterium | reverse complement strand
AAGAACTCGGCTTCTTCGGCGATCTGATCGGCCGTCAACGCAGCGCGCGGCAGCTCGATCATGGTCCCTACCATGTAATCGACCTTGGAGCCCTTCTCCTCGAAGACCTGCTCGGCGATCTTGCGAACCAGCGTCGCCTGGTTGCGCATCTCTTCGATGGAGCCGATGAGCGGAATCATGATCTCGAGATGCGGATCGCCGCCGGCTTTCTTGACGTTGACCGCCGCCTCGATGATGGCCCGCGCCTGCATCTCTGAAATTTCAGGATAGGTAATTCCCAGGCGGCAGCCGCGGTGCCCCAGCATGGGATTCAGCTCATGCAGCTCTTCCACGCGGCGCAGCAGCTCGCGGATCATGATGTGCTCGTCGATTCCTTGCCGCTCGCCGAGCGTATTGCGCATGTCTTCCATTTCTTCCCAATTCTTGAACGCGGCGCGCTCGTCATCCCCCCAGAACTTGGAGCGCGCATTGAGCGCGGGGAAATTGATCAAGGTTTCCGTGAATCCACA
>DAHUXF010000846.1 GCA_027307295.1 Acidobacteriaceae bacterium | reverse complement strand
TTCGGTCGGCGACGAGGGCGGCTTCGCGCCGAGCTGCAAATCCAACGAGGAAGCGATCCAGATTGTGCTGGAAGCGATCAGCACTGCGGGCTACAAACCAGGCGAACAGGTGGCGATTGCGCTCGATCCCGCCGCCAGCGAGTTTTACGACAAAGCCAGTGGAAAATACGTGTTCAAGAAATCGGACAAGTCGGCAAACGACTGGTAGTCCCAGAAAAACCCAGGAACCACAAAGGACACGAAGTTCCATGAAGCAAAAACGGGGCGCCGGGTTTCCCTTCCTGCACCTTAGTGTCCTTAGTGGTTAGAGCGTTCGGGTAGCTATTTGGTCTGGCTGCAGACTTCCTTGCTCACGAGGTCGACGAATCCGCCTTCCGGCAGCTTGCCGAACTGGTCGTCGTGCGTGGCTTTCTTGCTGACGACGAAGCGTCCGCTGTGGTCGCGGGAGTAGAACCATTCCGTGGTGGGGGCGGCGGCTCCGCTGCTGCAGTTGAAGCGTACACGGGCGC
>DAHUXF010000845.1 GCA_027307295.1 Acidobacteriaceae bacterium | reverse complement strand
AGCCGCCGGCTGGGACCATCGCATTACGAGCGTCGCATCAGCCGGGCAGTATTTCGGTGCAGATTGAAGATGATGGCGCCGGACTTGACCGCGCCCGGATCATGGAAGCCGCCAAAAAGCGCGGGGTCCCCGTGGACCAGGGGATGAGCGACCACGATGTGTATCAACTGGTGTTTGAATCTGGTCTATCGACCAGCGGCCGGGTGAGCAGCCTCTCCGGACGCGGCGTGGGCATGGATGTGGTCAAGACGGTGCTGGGAAAGCTGAAGGGCGCGGTGAGCATCCGCAGCACGCCGGGCAAAGGCACGACATTTTATTTGAAAGTCCCGCTTACGCTGGCCATTATCAAGGCGCTTCTGTTCCGTACGGGTAAACGTCTGTATGCGGTGCCGCTGGCTTCCGTGGTGGAGATTACCCGCACGCAGCCGGGCGCTCTCCATCGCGTGGAAAACCATGACGTGATTCAGCTGCGGAATGAGATGCTTCCCTTGCTCCACCTGCGCAGGCTGGG
>DAHUXF010000844.1 GCA_027307295.1 Acidobacteriaceae bacterium | reverse complement strand
GGCGCGCGCCGAGAGCTACGCCCGACATCACGGGGATGAGATCGCCTAGCATCGAGATGGGCGAGACCATGTTGCGGTTCTCGATGTCCCCGAAGTGCGAGGTGCCGTCGCGGCCCTTGGTGGGCGAACCGGCTTTGGCCATGTACTGCATCATGATGTCGCGGGGGGAGAAGCCGCGGACCAGCGTCGAGCCCTGATTGCGAATCAGGGGGCCCAGCCAGTCTTCTTTGTGTAAGGCGTACGCGGAGGCGCAGGAGCAGGCTTCCTGGCCTAGTCCGAAGTAGACCCCGCCGACCACCATTCCCTGTTTGTAGAGATTTTCGAGGGCGATCTCCATTTTGCGATTGAGCAGCATCCAGCGGTAGATCTCGATACATTGCTTCTTGTTCAAATATTTCGAGTCGCGGATGGGAGGGACTGTAGCGCTGAGATCGCCGGTGACTTCATAAGCGACTTTGCCGGCTTTTCGAATCTGGCGAATCGTGAAATTGGGCTTTTCGAGGCGATGATCAG
>DAHUXF010000843.1 GCA_027307295.1 Acidobacteriaceae bacterium | reverse complement strand
CCATTTTGTGGAGCGTCTGTTCGCCTGGCTCACGGGCGCGTTCGGCGCGCTGGCCACCCTGCTGGCCGCTATCGGGCTCTACGGCGTAATGGCATTCATGGTGGCGCGGCGGACGCGCGAAATCGGCATCCGCATGGCGCTGGGGGCGCGGGGCGGGTCGGTGGTATGGCTGGTGATGCGCGAAGTGCTGCTGCTATCGGCAGCGGGCCTGGCGATCGGGCTGCCGGCGGCGTGGGCGATCACGCGCCTGGTCGAGACGCAGCTCTTCGGCGTCCGTGCGACCGATCCGGTCACCATGGTGGCCGCGGTCGTCGGAATCGCCGCGGTAGCGATGGTGTCGGGCTACCTGCCCGCGCACAAAGCCACTACCATCGATCCCATGCTGGCCCTGCGATTCGAGTAGCGGGTAGCGAGAGCCTAGTTGTAGTGCGCGGCGTTGGTTTCCGCGAAGTGCGCCAGCTCGGCGGGCAGCTCATCCAGCGGGAACACCGATGAGGTCGGGCAGACCGGAAC
>DAHUXF010000842.1:239-514 GCA_027307295.1 Acidobacteriaceae bacterium | reverse complement strand
TCGGCGGCAGCGGCAACCGAAACTTCCTGGGCCTGAGAAGGCGATGCGGCATCATCGTCAGCGGATGGGGGCTTGGCGTTTTCGTCAGAGGTTCGCAGCACCCGTTTGGCAGGTTTTTCCCGGCGGGAAGTCTTGGCCTTGAAAGGGCTCAGGGCGACGGAAGGATTATCGATTTCCGCGATGGCGCGACGGACAGCCCGCGGCCCGGAACTCATGTCAACGGCCACGGCTCCCTCGGGCGCCAGCAACCGCCACCGCTCTCCCGGGCTGGTCCA
>DAHUXF010000842.1:0-229 GCA_027307295.1 Acidobacteriaceae bacterium | reverse complement strand
GACTTCCTGCGCGTGTGAGTTGCCGGGATAGTGCTTGAGAAAATCTTCAAACGTTGCTTTGGCCTGCTTGCCGTCATCCAGATCGTCGCGGTAAATCTCGCCGATGGTGAATAGCGCCTGGGCGCGGTACTTGCTGCCGGGATACTCGCGGCGCAGAAAAACCAGCTGTCCAATGGCGTCCTTAAAGCTCTTGGGATCGCTCAGAACGCGGCCTTGTTCTTCCAGCAAC
>DAHUXF010000841.1 GCA_027307295.1 Acidobacteriaceae bacterium | reverse complement strand
AGCTTCTAGCCGCGAGCTTCAAGCTGAACCAGATGCGAGCCCGGAACGCAATGGTGAGCATGGGAAAGCTTTGGCTGACGGCTGACAGCTGATGGCTGAAAGCTGATTTCGTGAAACTGATCGTCGGTTTAGGCAATCCTGGAATCGAGTATCAGTTCACGCCGCATAACCTCGGGTTCTTGACGATCGATCAGATCGCCAACGGGCTTGGGATCGAAGGCAGGAATCGCCAGTGCCGCGCGCTGACCGCGCGGGCCACCATCGCCGGGGAGCCGGTGATTCTGGCCAAGCCGGAAACCTACATGAACCTGAGTGGGCTTTCGGTGCGGGAACTGGTGGCGGAACATCAGGTCGATGTACCGCGGGACCTGATTGTGATTTACGACGAACTGGACCTGCCGCTGGGCGCGATTCGCATCCGGCAGCGGGGAAGTTCGGCGGGGCACAATGGGATGGAATCCATCCTGGGGGCTCTGAACACCGACGAGTTCCTGCGGATTCGGCTGGGGATTGCG
>DAHUXF010000840.1 GCA_027307295.1 Acidobacteriaceae bacterium | reverse complement strand
ACTGGCGCTCTTGGGCAGACCGATGGCCGGACCCGTCAGCGCGTCCACTTCTTCGATGGTGTAGCCGTCCTCGACCGTGATTTTGTGAATCGTCGACCCGAAAAATGTGCCGATGCGGTTGGCGATGAAATTCGGTGTATCCTTGGCCACCACCACGCCCTTGCCGAGCTTGTGGTCGCAGAACTTGGTGAGCGCCTCGATCACATCGGGATGCGTGGCGGGACCGGGAATGATTTCCACGAGTTTCAAATAGCGCGGCGGATTGAAGAAATGCGTGCCCGCCCAGTGCTGCTGCCATTCCTCGGGCATCCCTTCCGCGATGCTGCGGACGGGGAGGCCGGAAGTATTCGTGGTGACGATCGTGCCGGGCTTGCGAATCTGCGCAACGCGCGAGAGGAGCGCGCGCTTGATTTCGAGATTTTCGGCGACGACTTCGACGATCCAATCCGCCTCGGCGCACAGTTTCAAGTCATCCTCGAAATTGCCGGTGACGATGCGATTCTCGAGGCCACGCGTG
>DAHUXF010000083.1 GCA_027307295.1 Acidobacteriaceae bacterium | reverse complement strand
ATCAATCCCCAGGCTTTCGAATCCTGCGCGCAGAAGTGCGCGAAGAAAGGCTCGCCGCTGGTGTTTGTTACGGAAGACAACAAAGTGCTCAAACTTGATGCCGGCTCCACAAAAAAGGCCACAGCCCATCTTGGGCACAGAGTTTCAGTGCAGGGCAAAGTCGAGAACGGCATGTTGAAGATCGACCAGATCGCCACCATCAAAATGGCGCAGACCAAACCTGCCAGCGATGTTGAAGACAAGATGCATAACAATCACTAACTGAAGCGCGGGGCTGGCGGCTGTTGATTGGCGTCCTAAACTGCATATCTGGAACATTTACAAAAATACGGGGAGCATTTGAGCAACGCCGGCCCATTTATTCCCGGTGCACGGCAGCAGCAATGCACCGGAGAAACATATTTTATGACTGATATTACCTATTCATAAGCGCACAACTATATGGATGGTAAGTAGTTGATGATATTTATAGAAAATTGTCGATTCATCTGCGAAAAGCCAGCATGTACGTAATCCTCAATTCACACGCAAGAGCTTCCATCACATCAATGTCTATTTCAAACTGGATATTTGAATGACAGCACGAGCATTGATGATTTTGGGAACAGGATCGCACGTAGGCAAGAGCATCATCACTGCCGGTTTAGGCCGCATATTCGCGAATGAAGGCTACCGAGTAGCTCCGTTCAAAGCGCAGAACATGTCATTGAATTCGGCGGTCACCCCAGATGGGCTTGAAATTGGACGCGCGCAGGCCCTGCAGGCGGAAGCCTGCCGGGTGCCTGCATCCGTGGAGATGAACCCTATCCTCATCAAACCGCGCACAGACACCAGCTCGCAGATTGTTGTGCTGGGCAGAATGTGGAGGCAAACCACTGCTGCGGACTACCACACCACACAGGTGGAAGATTTGTTTCCGCAGGTCTGGGCAGCCTATCTCCGGCTGGCTTCGCAATACGAAATCATCATTCTTGAGGGCGCAGGTTCGCCGGCTGAAATAAATCTACGCGACCACGATATTGTAAACATGCGAATGGCGCTCGCAGCACAAGCATCTTGTCTTCTGGTGGGAGACATTGACCGCGGCGGCGTGTTTGCTTCCTTGCTGGGGACCATGGAGTTGCTGGAACCGCCGGAACGCAAGGTGATCAGAGGTTTCATCATCAATAAATTTCGCGGCGATGTGGGATTATTGCAGCCGGGCGTGAAGATGATTGAAGACCGCATGGGGATCCCTTGCGTGGGTGTTGTTCCTTATCTGCATCATATGGGGCTGGAAGAAGAGGATGGTGTTGCAGTGGAAGACCGGCTTGCTACCCGAAGACTCTGGTGCGCTGCGGATAAGTCGCTGTCCTCTGATCGCCGTTTGCGCATTGGGGTGATTGCAGTCCCGCACATGTCCAACTTTACGGACTTTGATTCTCTTGCGGCAGAACCGTCCGTATCGCTGGCCTATCTGGATACCGCAACGGATGTCCAGGACGCAGATGTGATTATTCTTCCGGGCAGTAAGCAGACCCTCGACGATCTGGCATGGCTTGAGCAAAACAGTTTTGTTGCCGCTCTGCAGCAATTCAGCGCAAGGAACGGAATGCTCATGGGAATCTGTGGCGGCTATCAGATGCTTGGCACAGTAGTCGAAGATCCGGACGGGGTTGAAAACGATAGCATTCCGACCAAACGTAACGGAATGCAACTTCTCCAGGTCCATACCATTCTGCAACCTGCCAAGACGACTCGCCCTGTCTCTGGACGGATATGCGATGAACTGCCTGGTTTGCAACAATGGCCCTCTGCGGCTTTTCAGGGCTATGAAATTCATATGGGAACCACGCACCGCTTGCCGAGGGCCCACCCATTCGCAAACATTGCTGATGCGAGAGGAATAATGTCACTGGACGGAGCTATGAGTCCGAATGGGCGCATATTCGGCACTTATGTGCATGGAATCTTTGACAATGACTCCTGGCGCCATTCTTTTCTTAACATGATTCGGTCCGCGGTTGGCCTGGAGCCTGCTCGAGAATTATTGAACGTTACCAGCGAACGCAATGCCCGGCTGGACAGGTTGGCCAGCCACTTGAGCAACGCGTTGGATCTAAAGTTGATCCATTCCTGGATTGGGCAGCCGAACCATGCTGTTGCGTCAGGTTCTCTCCGATAGAGACCTATAAGGCGTTGCAAGCCACTCCACTAGTAGAGGCCTTCAGATAGAAATCGATACTCGGCATGGGCTGGGTTGTTGATGCTCTGTTTAAGCCGTATTAAGACTTGAAGAAATCCCAGGATTGAAGGAAATAAGTCGCGTCCTGGGGACGAAAAAGACGCAGTACGTCTCATTTGGGAATTGCTCCAACTGTATTTTCTTAGCCCATTTTGGGAATAGTGCATAATAAAATTTTCAATGAATCCTTACAGCACGGGGGATAGTGGTATATAAGATACTAACTAGCAGTGAGTTCAGAAAACAGTTTGGTGGGGGCATAAAAAAGCGTAGAGTCTTAAGACTTGAAGTTGTGACAGTCAAGATGACGAGAAGGTGCAAGATGCTTCATCCCGGCTCACAACAAAGGCCTCGTCGCGCAGCCCTAAAGCGTTGGGCGCGGGCGTCAATGCTGCAAAGCATTTCTGGATCTTCAACTTCTTTAACTACCCGCAGAATAAGGACAGCGTTTGGAGCAACTGTCAGGTTCTATCCTGCCGGCATTTCTGTTATCAATCCAGCAATCATCAGTCCAACCTTCAGCACGATAGCGTGGTTCCACGCTTTTCCAGCATTCTGCCAACAAAAGATTTAAACAATAAGCGCGGTGCCCTGTCGCCAGCGCTGGGGAGCCATAAAGCCATGATGAATCGTAATGTCCAATTCTCCAGGAAAAAGAGTCTACTCGCGACTGTTGGGCTATTGATTCTCTTCTTGTCCCTATCCGCATGCACCAATACTCAGGCAAATCCGGGTATGCCAGCGCCAACTGTGGAGGTAGCAGACGTTGTCAAGAGGGACGTTCCAATCTACAGCGAATGGGTTGCAACGCTGGATGGATACGTGAATGCTCAGATCCAGCCACGCGTGGCAGGTTACGTGATCCGGCAGGACTACAAGGAAGGCTCCGTGGTGCAGAAGGGGCAGGTTTTGTTTGAGATTGATCCGCGTCCCTTTCAAGCCGCTCTGGATCTGGCGAAGGCGCAGCTGGCGCAGGCGGAAGCGCAACTCGGCAAAGCTACACAGGATGTGGAGCGTGATAAGCCGCTGGCCAAGGAAAGGGCCATTGCGCAGAGCCAGCTCGATACAGAGATACAAGCGCAACTCGGGGCCAAAGCTTCAGTGGAGGCCGCGAAGGCGCAGGTGGAGCAGGCTGAGCTGAACGTTGAATTTACCAAGGTCACCTCTCTGGTAAGCGGAATTGCCGGCATCGCCCAGGTACAGATTGGCAACCTGGTAGGGCCAAATTCGGTGTTGACATCGGTTTCACAGGTGGACCCAATCAAAGCGTATTTCACGGCCAGCGAGCAGGAATTTCTCGACTACATGAGGAGATATCCCACACAGACCAGCCGGGACGAAGAGAGGAAGGTGGCCCAACTGGAATTAATTCTGGGCGATGGAACCATTTTCCCGCAAAGAGGCACTATCAGCTTTGCTGATCGTTCCGTGAATCCAGGCACCGGGGCCATCCGCGTTGCCGGGGTGTTCGCGAACCCGGGAAATTTCCTGCGGCCAGGACAGTATGGAAAAGTACGAACTTCAACCCAGAGCAGGCGGGGGGCCTTGCTGGTGCCACAACGCGCGGTCACTGAAATCCAGGGCAGCTATCAGATTGCCGTTGTGGGGCCAGACAACAAAGTGAGCCTTCGCGCTGTCTCGGTGGGAGAGAGGGTCGGGACTTGGTGGATCATCGACGGAAACGTGCAGCCTGGCGACCATGTGGTCGTGGAAGGTGTGCAAAAAGTGCGAGACGGCGCACTGGTCAACATTAAAGCTTCGAACACGTCCACCGGTGGTAACTAACTATGTCAAAGTTTTTTATCAACCGCCCAATTGTAGCCATCGTGGTTTCACTGTTGACCGTGATTATTGGCGCCATCACGATCGTCTCACTGCCGGTCTCGCAGTTTCCAGACATTGCGCCGCCTGAAGTCCAGATTGTGGCCAATTACGTTGGCGCGGATGCGCAGACCGTGGAGCAATCCGTGGCCACCCCCATTGAGCAGCAGATGAGCGGCGTGGACAACATGAACTATATGTAGTCCGTCAACTCATCCTCCGGGGAAATGCGGCTGATTGGGGACTTTGACGTGAAGACAAGCCCCAACACGGACCTGATCCTGACGCAGATGCGTGAAACCCAGGCAGCGTCTCAGCTGCCTGTAGATGTCACCAATCTTGGGGTTGTAGTGCAGAAGACGCAAACCGCGCCGCTGATGGTCCTGAGCCTGTACTCGCCGAACTCCACCTACAACGCAACATTCCTTTCCAACTATGCGTTTATCAATCTCAATGACCGGCTCACGCACGTGCCGGGGATCGGCAATGTTCAGATCTTTGGCGCCGGCCCGTATGCCATGCGGCTCTGGGTCAAGCCCGACCAGCTGGCCAAGCTCAGCATCACGGTCCCGGAGATCGTAAACGCTATCCAGGCGCAAAATACCGTCAATCCCGCTGGACAAATTGGCGGTGAGCCAACGCCCAAGGGCCAGGAGTATACCTATTCCGTCCGCGCGCAAGGCCGCCTGACCTCTCCAGAAGAGTTTGAGCAGATTGTGGTCCACGCAACCCAGGATGGCGGGCTGGTGCGCGTGAAGGATGTGGCCAGAGTTGAACTGGGGGCACAGGATTACAGTTCAGTGGGCCGGTTGAATGGCAAGCCGAGCGCCATTATCGCGGTGTATCAACTTCCCGGGTCCAACGCCGTCGAAGCCGCAAATGGCGTAAAGAAGTTGATGGCGGAGGCCAAACAGCGCTTCCCATTGGACATTGACTATAAAGTTGCGCTCGATACCACGCGCGCGGTCTCAGAAGGAATCAAGGAAATCGTTGTTACGCTGCTGATCGCCATTGTGCTGGTGATTATTGTTGTTTACATCTTCTTGCAGGGCTGGCGGGCAACTCTGATCCCGTTGCTGGCAGTACCGGTATCTCTGATTGGCGCGTTTATTTTGTTCCCGGTGTTTGGCTTTTCCATCAATACACTGTCCTTATTTGGCCTGGTGCTCGCCATTGGACTGGTCGTGGATGACGCCATTGTTGTGGTGGAGGCAGTCGAACATCATATTGAAGAAGGGCTTTCACCCAAGGACGCAACGTTTGCGGCCATGAAAGAAATTTCCGGGCCTGTGTTGGGCATTGCTCTGGTGCTCTCTGCAGTATTCATTCCTCCGGCGTTCATACCGGGCATCACAGGGCGGCTCTATCAGCAGTTTGCCGTAACGATTGCGATTTCCGTGGTTATTTCGGCATTCAATGCTCTTACCCTGAGCCCGGCGCTTTGCGCGCTGTTGCTGCGTCCCAGGGAAAAAAGCAACAGTCCGCTCAGAAAGTTCTTTGATTGGTTTAACCGCATCTTTACGCGCGGTACGGATACCTTTGTTCAGCTCTCCGGCTCTCTCATCCGTAAAAGCGTTGTCGCAATGCTGATACTGGTTTTTTGCGGAGGCGCTGCCGCTTACTTCGGCGCCAAAGTGCCTTCAAGTTTTTTACCGGACGAAGACCAGGGCTATCTGTTTATCAATCTTCAGCTTCCCAATGCCGCTTCCTTGCAGCGGACTGAAGCCACAGCGAAGCAGATTGAAGGTATGTTGGCCAAGACTCCCGGAGTTGAATCCGTCACCAGCGTGATTGGCTTCAGTTTGTTGAGCTTTACCCGTTCCAGTTACAACGCATTTTTCTTTGTGGCATTCAAGGAATGGAATGACCGGCACACCAGAGAGGAGCAGTATCAATTCATCAAGCAGAGCATAAATCAGCAGCTTTCAGGCTTGCCGCAGGGAATTGCTTTTGCATTTGCTCCTCCAGCCATTCCCGGCGTTGGCACCTCAGGCGGTTTCACTTTTGTGCTGGAGGACCGCGCGGGAAAGGATGTCCAGTTTCTGGCTGACAATCTGGGTAAGTTCATGGCCGCAGCCAGCAAGCGTCCGGAGATCGGCGGCATAGGCACTACATTCCTGGCCAATGTTCCGCAGCAGTTCATTTATGTTGATCGTGACAAAGTGCTCAAGCAAGGCGTGGAGATCAAAGACGTCTACAGGACCATACAGACCTTTATGGGCGGTTCATTTATCAACTACTTCAACCGCTTTGGACGACAATGGCAGGTCTACATTGAGGCGGAAGGTGAGTATCGTAACCGCGCAGAAAATGTGGGCCAGTTTTATGTGCGCAACAATCGTGGGGAGATGGTGCCCCTCTCAGCCTTAACCAGCCTGGAGTCCCGCTCCGGCCCTGAGTTCACCATGCGCTACAACATGTACCGCTCCGCGCAAATCTTTGGCGGCGCGGCCCCCGGATACAGCTCTGCCCAGGTCATGGCCGCGCTGGAACAGGTTTTTGCACAAACCATGCCGCCAGAAATGGGCTATGACTACATGGGAATGTCTTTCCAGGAAAAGAAAGCGCAGCAAGGGGTGCCCCCGGCAGCGATCTTCGGCTTCTCGCTTCTGGTGGTCTTTCTGATTCTTGCGGCCCTCTATGAAAGCTGGTGGCTGCCATTCAGCGTTTTGTTAAGCACTCCGGTTGCCGTGTTTGGGGCTTTTCTGGTGCTGTGGCTACGCCGGTTGTTATTGGGCTTTTTTGTGCCGCCGTATATGGTGCAGATTGAAAGCGATGTCTACTCGCAAATTGGACTGGTGATGCTGATTGGACTGGCGGCTAAAAACGCCATTCTGATTGTTGAGTTTGCCAAAGACCGGATTGAGAGCGGCAAGCCGCTGGTGGAAGCGACGCTCGATGCAGCACGAACTCGATTGCGTCCTATTCTGATGACCTCATTTGCATTTGTACTCGGTTGCGTTCCCTTATGGATTGCAAGTGGCGCCGGTTCGGTCGCGCGCCAGGTCATGGGAACCACCGTGATTGGAGGTATGCTGGCAGCTACGTTGATCGCGATCTTTATTATTCCCGTGCTTTTCGTTCTGGTGGAGCGGTTTACCGGTCACACCGGACGTGCGAAAGTTTCGGAGGCCACTGTGCCGTCTGAATTAAAAACCTCCCATGGAGATGACTAAATGAAGACACACACAGCCCTGATGTTCCTGCTGCTCCTGTTGACCGGCTGTAGGGTGGGGCCAAACTATAAGCGGCCCCAAGTGGATGCTCCCGGTGTGTACCGCGGATTGACTCCAGAGCAGGCGAGCGCGGCTGGACCAGCCTCACTGGGTGACCAGAAGTGGTGGGAGGTGTTCCAGGATGAAGAACTACAGAAGCTGATTCGTGCCGCACTGGAACAAAACTACGATGTGCGCATTGCTGCTGCGCGCATCCTGCAGGCGCAGGCGCAACTTGGAATCACCCGCGCTGATCAGCTGCCCACGGTCACCGCCGGAGCCGCCGCCATTACGCAACGCACGGAAAGGACAAAATTCATCCCCGCATTTGAAACAAGTGCCGGCCAGATCAATGCGGGGTTGGCCTGGGAACTGGACTTCTGGGGCAAGTTTCGCCGGTCCACTGAGGCGGCGCGGGCCAGCCTGCTGGCGACTGAATGGGCGCGGCAGGAAGTTATCAGCACGTTAGTCAGCAGTGTCGCCACAGCCTATTTCCAGCTCAGTGAGCTTGATCTGGAACTGGAGATTTCCAGAAACACTCTGTCATCGCGCCGGGATTCTTTAAAACTGATCCAGCTATTGGCGGACCATGGGTCCACTTCCATGCTGGACGTACGCCAGTCAGAGCAACTGGTCTATACCGCGTCAGAGCAGGTGCCAGACCTTGAGCGCCGCATTGAACAGCAAGAAAACTTTATCAGCGTGTTGCTGGGAAAGAACCCCGGACCGATAGCGCGCGGGCACAAACTGACGGAGCAAGCACACGCTCCGGAAGTTCCGGCCGGTCTTACTTCGGCGCTGCTGGAACGGAGGCCGGACATCCGTCAGGTGGAGCAGCAATTGGTTGCTTTCAATGCCCGCATTGGCGTCGCCAAGGCAGCTTATTTTCCGCAGATCAGTTTAACGGCTGAGGGAGGACTGCAAAGTTCGGCACTGACTGGCCTTTTTAACGGGCCAGCCGGCTTATGGAGTTTTGGCGCAGGCCTGACACAACCTCTGTTTGAAGGCGGCAGGTTGCGCAATAACGTCCGGCTTACTGAGGCGCAAAAAGATGAAGCGGTGCTTGTTTACCGGCAAACCGTTCAGGAAGCCTTTCGCGAAGTCTCGGATGCGTTGATTGAATACCGCAAGAGCCAGGAGTTTCGCGCCCAGCAGGAGCTGCTCACCAGGTCGGCTGAAGATGCAGCGCACCTTTCCGATGTCCGGTACAGAGGCGGGGCCACCAGCTACCTTGAGGTTCTGACCAATCAGACAAACTATTTCTCTGCGGAATTGAACTTGGCGCAGGCGCAGCGGAATGAGCTGCTGGCGCTGGTTGGGCTTTACAAATCCCTGGGGGGCGGCTGGCAGAAGTAGATAGAGCAAACAGATAGATTCATTGACCGGCCATCTGTTCTTGGATATTGAACAGAGGGGCGTGCTCCTGGTACCGAAACGCTGAAGGAATGCTCATAAGGCGCGGCCAAACCGCTGCACGGGCGGGACATTCTCCCGGCGATACCTATCTGGCCGCAGCTTTCTCCTGAGACTTTTTGGGCCCAGTGCGCCAGACGTAAAAGTACTTTTCATCTGTAGCAGTAGCTACAACCATGTTTCTTTGCCGCGTGGCGCGGTTCAAGGCAGAGCGGACGTTTTCCATCTTTTCTCCTGCCAGGCTGTCCAGCGGAACCAGAACCGCCCTCTCCAGATCGAGCTTGTCAAGGTCATCCAGGATCAACGAAACAATCAGGTTGTGTTTCCCTTTCCTTCCGTGGGGAACTGTGGAGATCAATTGGCTGGCAAAATTCGGCGGCGCGGCCTTGCCATTTCCGCTGTGTCCGTTGGTTGAACTCTTCTGTCCATTCCTGGATGCGTCCTTTGCCATGGGTACCTCCTGCACAGGCCCTCGCCTGCTTCCCGCTAACGCAGGCTTAAATAAACCGCTAAGCTTACAAAAGTCTATTCCTAGCCTATCTGAATGGCAAGCGATGGTTTTTCTATCGCAGAATTAATTTCCTCAGCTTTTATCGCAGAATTACCCTCTTCCCCCATTTTCTAAGGCCGAGGGTTCGAAGCGTAAAACGAGCGTTACCCCCGCACGCATGGGAAGGAAAGAATTGTTCGTAAATAAAACGCTTTTCCCCGTATCTCGCCCATCCTGCTACTTTAACGAAAGGGGAATCGCAGGCGCGTGCTATGCCAAATAAAACGCTGCCAGCATATTTCCCGGCGGGCTTCCATGAGCAGCAGCAAGCCATTACCAGAGAAAATGACGAGGGCCATCACTATCAATATCCAACTCAAGAAAAAGCGTGATTTCGATCCAGCGGCGTTTCTTGCGACCAGCGGCCTGGGAAGAATAATTGTTCACCTGAACACTAAAGAGAAAGCATTTTCCCAGGGCGACCCCGCCGACAACATCTTTTACATCCAGAGCGGACGGATCAGGCTCA
>DAHUXF010000839.1 GCA_027307295.1 Acidobacteriaceae bacterium | reverse complement strand
CTGTACCCTCCTAGGAATGCGGAAATCTTCAACTCTGAAGTGCTCCTGTCGTGTCACTGCAACCACGAGCGAGATTGCTTGTGTACCTGTACCGTGGGCATATACGTCCGCAATAGACGCTCAAGGGAGTAAGCTATTTCTTGGCCCCTACGGTCTCTTTCCTCGCGGCACCGGTGACAACGCCAAGGGCTTCTTCCTCTTTCATGATGATGAAATCCTCCCCATCAATCTTGATCTCGGTCCCAGAATATTTGCCGAACAGAATGCGGTCGCCTTCTTTCAGCGCGAGAGGAAACACCTTGCCTTCGTCGTTGGTCTTGCCCTTGCCAACCGAGATGACCTCGCCCTCTTGTGGTTTGTCTTTGGCAGAGTCCGGGATGATGATTCCACCCCGAGTTGTGCCAACTTCTTCTACTCGTCGCACCAGAATGCGGTCGTGCAGTGGGGTAAACTTTGTAGGCATACTTGCAGATTCCTTTCCTTTGAATCCCGTTCTACTAACGGGAAGGTATGAGACG
>DAHUXF010000838.1 GCA_027307295.1 Acidobacteriaceae bacterium | reverse complement strand
GGACGCCCGTCGTCTTTTCCTGAAGCTCGAGAATCTGCAGCCGATCGGCGCCTTCAAATTGCGCGGTGCCTACAACAAGATTGCGGCGCTCTCGGACGAAGAACGCCGCCGAGGCGTGATTTCGTACTCCAGCGGCAATCATGCGCAGGGAGTGGCCTTTGCCGCTCGTGCCCTGGGGGTCAAGGCAACCATCGTGATGCCGCAGACCGCGCCCAAAGTAAAACTGGACGGTACACGCGCCCTGGGAGCGGAGATTGTTCTGGTAGGTCCGGCCAGTGAAGACCGCATCAAAAAAGCGGAAGAACTGGAGCGAGAGCGCGGGCTGGTTCCGGTGCCGCCATACAACGATGAAAAAATCATCGCGGGCCAGGGCACCCTTGGACTGGAGATTCTGGAAGACCTGCCTGACGTCGAAGCAATCGTTGCCTCATTCGGCGGTGGAGGCTTGTCGTGCGGCATCGCGGCTGCCATGAAAGAGCGTGCGCCCAATGTGAAGGTGTTCGCCGCGGAACCGGAAACAG
>DAHUXF010000837.1:253-523 GCA_027307295.1 Acidobacteriaceae bacterium | reverse complement strand
CCATGACGATTTTGTATCCATTACATTGTCGGCGGTGGCTGTGGGAATAATCAGCGGGGTCTCACGCTGTGTCACTGCGGGAACAATGGCTTTGGTGCTTTCGCTGGAATAAGAACCCAATACCACCGGAACACGGTCCTGGTCCACCAGTTTGGAAACGCCTTGTACGGCCTGGTCCGGCTTGCTCTGGTCGTCGTAAAAATCGAGCTCGATCTTCTTACCCAGCACGCCGCCTTTGGCGTTGATCTCATCCAACGCGATAGCGTAGCC
>DAHUXF010000837.1:0-243 GCA_027307295.1 Acidobacteriaceae bacterium | reverse complement strand
GCGAGGTTATCACGCCGATCTTGGTCGTACTTTGCGCCTGAGCTCGCGGCATGAAACCGCCCACAGATAAAATAGTGCAAGCCATCAGAGCCTTGAAACGCATATCCCTCACAGTTTGGGCAAAAAGTGATTCGAGCCGAGGCATTATAGCAACTTTGGCAGGTGGAGTGCTGTGTTTGGGCATCCGGGCTGATCAGACATACAGGCCAAGCCAAGCGACATTCAACTGCTATGTGGGGGCGA
>DAHUXF010000836.1 GCA_027307295.1 Acidobacteriaceae bacterium | reverse complement strand
CAGAAATTTCGCGCCAATCTTCTCTTTCAGGATAGCCGGAGGATTCTCTTCCATATGTTTAAAAAGAGACCTCCAGTTCCCAATTGCCTCCGGCGCTATTTCGGCTGTTTCGAGAATGGCTTTATAAATCTCACAGTGTGTGTAAAAAGTCTCACAGTCCAAGACAAGGGTTGCGAATACTTCCCTGCCCTCGGGCGTAAAGTCGTCCATTTCTGATGCCTCTGTGAAAACTGTCTCCGAAGTGTCACTCCACAGATCAAAACAGCAGCGCACAATTCAGCGCACAATGGCTGCCGAATACCAGCCCTCAGCCCCGATTATTGAGAGAGAATCCGCTTGGAAGTAGTTGATCCGCTGTAGGCGCATAGCAGAGCAGCCTTTTAAAAGGGCGTTGCTCTACCAACTGAGCTACGCGCCCCACCAAATTCCAATCTAACACATTTTGGCGCACCGATTAGCAGCGCGGATGACGATGCCCAGACGATTCGATACACTCGCTCTTTATGTCCTATTCCCGCGCTCTC
>DAHUXF010000835.1 GCA_027307295.1 Acidobacteriaceae bacterium | reverse complement strand
CGCCCCGTTTTGCCGCCTATTCCGCGCGCAGTGCTCCGGAAGGATCCACCTGGGAGGCGCGCCGCGCCGGGATATAGCAGGCCGCCAGCGCAACCACAGCCAGAATCGCGGCGATTTCGACATAGGTGGCCGGATCGCCCGGCTGGATCTCGTAAAGCAGCGTCGTGAGCGCCCGCGTCGCTGCCAGCGCTCCGCCGATTCCTACCCCGATTCCGACGAGCGCCAGCAGCGCCCCGCGCCGCACGACGAGCGCCAGCACGTCGCCCGCTCGCGCACCCAGCGCCATGCGGATGCCGATCTCGCGCGTCCGCTGCGTCACCAGGTACGACATCACACCGTAAATCCCGATCGCCGCCAGGCACAGAGCGATGCCCGCGAACAGCGCCAGCAACACCGCGCTGAAGCGGGCCTTCGAATTTGCCTGCGAGATCCGCTCCTTCATCGTTTTGACGTCCCACAGCGGCAGATTGCGGTTCAGCGCGTGGGCTTCGCGGCGGATGGCGCCGATCAGTGCCGCCGGATCGCCC
>DAHUXF010000834.1 GCA_027307295.1 Acidobacteriaceae bacterium | reverse complement strand
GAGAGGTCAACATCAAGGCTTCCGCCGTAGGCACGCGCGAAGATCTGCGCAGCGTTCTGGCCCTGGCTGCGCAGGGAAAATTACATTGTCAGGTCACAACGCGGCCGCTGGCCGATGCCAATGCCGTGCTGGACGAGATGCGCACCGGACATATCTCAGGCCGCGTTGTGCTCACAACCTGACCAGGCAGGGCTTGCGCATTTCACGGCCTTGCGCTGGTTTATATTTGGGGATAGGTGTTTTTGAGAGAACTTTTCTTTGGAGACCAAGGATGAGAGAAGCGGTCGTTGTCACCAGCTCGCGTACGGCACTGGCAAAATCTTTTCGCGGATCGTTCAACATGACTCGCCCGGACGATCTGGCAGCACACTGCATTCAGGATGTTTTGAAGAAAACACCTAAGCTCGACCCCGCTGAGATTGAAGACGTGGTGCTGGGTTGCGGGCAGCCCCATGGTCCCCAGGGCCACAACGTGGCCCGCGTGGCCGCCATGCTGGCCGGACTGCCCACCTCAGTTGCCGCTACCAC
>DAHUXF010000833.1 GCA_027307295.1 Acidobacteriaceae bacterium | reverse complement strand
AGAGTCCAAAACCATGGAGACGACGCTGGAGATCGTCGAGGGCATGCAGTTTGACCGCGGGTACCTCTCGCCGTATTTCGTAACTGATCCGGAACGCATGGAATGCGTGCTCGAAGATGTCCGTATTTTGATTCACGAAAAGAAGATCAGTTCCATGAAGGATCTTTTGCCTTTGCTCGAGCAGGCTGCCAAAAGCGGCAAGCCTCTGCTGATCATTGCTGAGGACGTCGATGGCGAAGCCTTGGCCACCCTGGTGGTCAACAAGCTGCGCGGCACGCTGAACGCCGCGGCGGTGAAGGCGCCGGGCTTCGGCGACCGGCGGAAGGCGATGCTTGAAGACATCGCTGTCCTCACCAACGGCAAGTCGATCATGGAAGAGACCGGCATCAAGCTGGAAGGCGTGAAGCTCGAGGACCTGGGCAAGGCCAAGCGCATCACCATCGACAAGGACAACACCACCATTGTCGAAGGCTACGGCAAGCCCGGCGAGATCGAAGGCCGCGTCAAGCAGATCCGCACGCAGGTCGAGGACACC
>DAHUXF010000832.1 GCA_027307295.1 Acidobacteriaceae bacterium | reverse complement strand
GGCGAGGATGTGGGGGTCTATGGCGGGGCCTTCAAAGTTTCGCAGGGCTTGCTCGAACGATTCGGATGGGAGCGCGTGATCGATACCCCGATCAGCGAATCCGCCATCGTGGGCGCGGCGTTTGGCGCGGCGCTCACAGGCCTGCGTCCGGTGGCGGAGTTCCAGTTCATGGACTTTATCGGCTGCGCCTTCAACCAGATCGTGAACATGGCTGCCAAGGCTCACTATCGCTGGGGAGCGCCCGCTCCGCTCGTCCTGCGCGGACCGGCTGGCGGCGGCGTTCATGGCGGTCCATTCCACTCTCAGAACCCGGAGATGCACTTTGTGCACACGCCGGGAATGAAGGTGGTGGCCCCGGCCACGCCCAGTGACGCGAAGGGGCTGATCAAATCAGCCATTCGCGATAACAATCCGGTACTGTTCCTGGAGCATAAATTCCTGTACCGCCGCATTAAAGAAGAAGTGCCGGAGAACGGCTACACGGTGCCCATCGGCAAGGCGCGTGTCCATCGCGAAGGCCGCGATCTGAGCATTATTAC
>DAHUXF010000831.1 GCA_027307295.1 Acidobacteriaceae bacterium | reverse complement strand
CCCGCGCCTCGGTTGAACTGCCGCGCCAGGGAGTTGATGTGAAGCTGAGTGGCGGCCTGCTGGCGGAAAAATCTGAAGCCGGCGCTGAGAGCAAGTGGCTGGCTTATGCTCACGGCAATGAGCCGCTGACCTTCACATGGCGGCGCAAGATTGAAGACCATCACATCACGCTCCCGTTGCGGCAGCGTGGATCGCTTACGCAACTCACCAGCCTGGGTGAGGATTCCACCACGCTCTATGCCGAAGTGACCCTGGAAATCATTCAGGGCGCGGCGCGCGAGTCCCGCATTCAACTGCCGGAAAACATTACTATCAACCAGGTTTCCGGGGCCATGGTGGCGGACTGGGAGATCAAGGCCGGTGAGTTGGTTGTTACCTTCCTTGAGCCGGTGGAACAGTCCGCGAGGTTTGTCATCACGGGCGAAACCCGCAGCACGCGCGACGGCCATATAGAGATCGCGCTGCTTCGTTTGCTCAACACAGAGCGCGATACCGGCGGCATTGCCGTTGAGGTCCTGGGCGCGGGTGAAATTAAAGAC
>DAHUXF010000830.1 GCA_027307295.1 Acidobacteriaceae bacterium | reverse complement strand
CGCGGTGTGAAGGGCGGATATAACCTGGCCTGCGATGCAGCGGAGATATCGGTGGCCGGCATCATTCTGGCCCTGGAAGGGCCGATTGGTTTTACCGAATGCAGCGTGGTGCGGGGCCTGTGTAATATGGAGCGCTCCTGCGCCATCAAGAGCAATTCACAGATCATCGGCGATGCCTTGCGCGATGCTCTGGAGCATGTTTCACTGGCGGACCTGAACCATCAGATGGCGCACCATGAGCGTCCGCAGGAAGCGGAAAGCCTTGTTTCATCGATCAAGCCCGCAGGCCGGGCAGCAGAAGGAGTGAGATGAGCAGCACAGTCAACCAAATTAATGACCTCACGCAGCAGGAATACAAATGGGGATTTATCACCTCAGTGGATGAAGACCGGCTCCCGCCTGGGCTGAATGAGGACATCGTGCGGGCCATTGCCCTCAAGAAAGGCGAGCCTGAGTTCATGGTGGAGTGGCGGTTGAAGGCGTATAGCCACTGGGCGTCACTGGAGCAGAAGCAGGCAGAGCCAACCTGGGCCAACGTC
>DAHUXF010000082.1 GCA_027307295.1 Acidobacteriaceae bacterium | reverse complement strand
GCAAAGCAGGCGTAAGCCCTGCATGACATTTGAAAAATGAGCGGGCTTACCGCATTTGCAGGCTATCCAGCATTCTCTGGTATGTGGGGCGCAGTTTGTCGAAGTCGCGCTCCGGAGAGACAAAGACCAGGTACATCAGGTTGCCGTCACGACGCGGCAGTGTTACCAGCCAATCGCGCTCCGGAATTGGCTTTCCGTTTTCCTGTACAGGCGACCTGCCGCTCAAGTACGCTGAACGGCCCTGCACGCCATTGATGCTCACGTTGGTCACGTCACCGGAAACCTGCATGCCGGGATTTTGCCGCTGCATGTCCTGGATGACCAGCTGTGTCGCCTGGTCCAGGGAATTGTTGTTGCCTGGGCTTCCACTGATGATCACGCCATACGAGATGCCGTTTTCTCCCATCCCTTCCGGCGGCGCGATGGCCGTGGTGTTTTGGTCGCCGGCGCTTTTCCAATTGTCAGGATAAGAAATGGAAAACCCTCCGCCCTGGTACTGGGAAAAATTGGCGCTGGGAGTGATCTGTTTGTAAGAAGCGTCAGCAACCACGGGACCCTTTGACTGGCTGGACGGATCGCCGTCATTGGAAGTGGTATTCAGGCTGGCAGGAATCACGCCGTTGCGCCGATTTTGTTCAGCCCACTGTCCTGACTTTGCGCCGGCGGCGATCTCTTGTGCGCTGTATGCTTTGGTCTTGAGGGCGTCCTGCTTGACCCGCGAAAAGGAGCTGCTGGTAGTGGTGTAGTCCTTTTGTGGCCAGTTCCGGATTTGTGCCGTGATCGAGGCCTGGCGGTTGCCGGGATTCGGATGATCGCTCAGGAACTGTGGTCCGCCCGCGCCGTATTTCTGCTCCAGCTTCTGGAAGAAATCCGCCATGGCGTGCGGATTGTATCCGGCCTTATACATAATGATGGCGCCGGTGGAGTCAGCCTGGGCCTCATCTTTGCGTGAATATTTCATCAGCACGCCGCCGCCCACAATCTGAATGCCCATGCGTCCCAGGTTGCCCAATCCGCTTTGCGGCAGAACCGCGCCGGCAATGCCGGCAGCCAGCTCTGTCCACAATGCTTTGGGGGCCTGCTTGGCGGAATGCTGCATATACACATGGGACATTTCATGCGCCAGCACACCGGCCAGTTCGCCTTCATTGTCGGCAGCTTGTATAGTCCCCAGGTTCACAAAGATGGGACCACCCGGCAGAGCAAACGCGTTGATGTCTGCTGCCGGAATTACATGGAACTGGTACGGCCATGAACGGCTGGCGGGAATCACGGTCTGAAGTTTCCGTCCGAGTTGCTGGACGTATTGCGTTTCCGGGCTGGAGTCCGGCAACACGGGCATCTGTTTGTACACCTCGCCCATGCCCTGCAGCCCAAGTTGCTCCTGTTGTTGCCGGTTCATGCCGACCTTGCCGGGGTCCGGAAGCTGCGGAGAGGCGCTCTGTGCCGGCAGAGAGAAAGGCTGCATCAACAAAACAATCAACAAGAACGAAACAAAACTTCTACCCTGGAGACGCAAAAACACAGAGGAGCATGCCACTGCCGCAGAATTCCTGGAATAGATGGTCTGTATACTCGCCTTTTTAATGTTCATTCGCGGCTCTCTTTTGATCGGCGTTATTGCACGCCGATCTACTATAAATGTTTCCCTCCGGTGGGATGCCCTCTTAAATTATAGAAGATGCCTGCGGTAGCGTAGGCGGGAGAGCCTGCCATCCATTCATTTATTCACTTGTACATTCAGCATTTACACCCTGGGCCGTCTCAGAGTAGTCTGCGTAAAGTAAAAATCAGTTAAGTCTGGAATTGTACGGAGGTTGCGCGGGATGCCTCATTGCTCCGCATGCGGTAGTTTATTGCGACCAGAGTCAAGTTTCTGCCAATCATGTGGGCGTCCCGTGGCGGCCCCGCCGTTGGCCCAAAACGTAGCGCTCCCGCCCTTGCCCCAAAAAAAGAAACATAGCCCTGTGGCGATTGTTATGACCGTGTTCCTGATTATAGCCATGGTGTTTCTTACTGTGGTCATGGTGATTCGGAACACCCAGGAAGACGAGACTGAAAAGGCGGAAAAAGCAGAGCACACGAACCCATGTAATCTTGTTTCGTTTTCTTTCTTATTAGCTTTGAAAGAAGGCAATCCCGTTGCTGTGGGCTATTGGAAGCCCGGCGTGAACGCCAAGAAACTCCTGGCCGTGCATGATTACACGCTTATCAATCACGGCAATTTTCTTCAGGCTGGCGGTAAACCATATAAGATTCCGCGTGTGTATTACAAATATGAAGTGGAGTCGAGCACGGAAGGCGGCTTTCCCATTCGCAAGCGTTGGAATGTAATTATGGAACCCAGCTCTCAGGCCCACGGCGTTGGCTGCGCCATTGTGGACCTGCAAGCGGCGGAATAATCAAGCAACGCTGTGCTGGCGAACGGCGCTGGAACGGTCCCTAGCCGGCCAGAAATTCTGTTGTTTCTTTCAGAAAAAGTTCCAGCTGATCGTGATGCACCCAGTGGCCGGCTTTGGGAACCTTGATGAGCCGGGAGTTGCGGATGGCTCTTACCCGCGGGTCATTTTCCGGCACAGGCGCAAAACTTTCCAGTCCCCAGAAGAGCATAGTGGGCGAAGTGATCTGGCCATACAACTCTGCGCCGTCTTCCAGGTTATGGCCAAAAGGCGAGATTGCGCGCACGTAGTTGTCAAACTTCCAGGTCAGGCATCCTTCGGAGTCCCAATTGGTGCCGTGCAGCGTAAGATGGCGGGCCACCTCATCACTTAAATGCGGGTTCGCTTCCTTCATGCGCGCCATGGCGGCATCCAGGTTGGGATAGGTTTTTTGCCGGCGCT
The DNA here is from genome assembly GCA_027307295.1 of Acidobacteriaceae bacterium. GTDB lineage: Bacteria > Acidobacteriota > Terriglobia > Terriglobales > Acidobacteriaceae > Angelobacter. Next base: position 6,878 of record DAHUXF010000082.1, on the reverse strand, counting down.
TTTCGATTTCGCGCCGCGCTTCCACCCAGTAGCGCAACCGCTGAGAGGCAGGGCCATGCACGCGATGGCTGGACGGAAACCCAATGCCTTCAATGGAGACAGCTTTCTGCACGCGGCCCGGATAGATCCCCGAATAGTGCAGAACAATGATTCCACCCAGGGAATGGCCCACCAGCCGGATTGGGAACTCGTCAATGATATCCAGCAGCGCTGAAAGGTCCAGAACGTGCTCCGGCACGCTGTACATGGCGCCTGGAGCCCATGCGCTGTTGCCGTGTCCGCGCAGGTCCAGAGCGTAAACGTGGTAGTGCTCGCGCAGGGAGCGCGCCACCCAGTCCCAGCTGCGCGCATGGTCCAGCCCGCCATGGACCAACACCAGGGCCGGCTTGCCATCTTGCCCGTAATCCCAAAACTGTAGCTTGAGCCTGTCAGAATAAAAAAAATGCGAGATGGGTTCCATGGTCATTAGATACACATCATTCTAACCCGCTGCTTTGAATTTCAAAACCGAAACGGCCTGCCCGGCAGCGGTCATTATGTTTGCGCAACCTCAGGTTGTTTTCTCTTGAGAAGGAAGTCCGAAAACAATACCGGATTTCCTTCTTTCTGAAAAACGCAACCAGGGTGTTCCTGCATTCCATCGCAGCGACGTTCCTGTTATCACAGGAACAAAAGCGCGGACACTTCACTTGCTATCTCAACCGGACATATCATGTGTTACCGACAAGCGGCTGCGTGCAACTTGACAGCGCCTGTCCACGGACTTAGACTCCGATGCTCGCACCAAAGAGTGATTTTTCCGGCGGTGTTTGATTCTGCTTTGTATTGCGAAGCTTTGTCCGGGAGTCCATCCAATGGATTTATTGCAGAAAAATCTTTACAGGAAAATCCGCACCATTATGAAAGAAAAAGGAGCACGTAACAATGTCACTGCGCATAGTCAGAGTATTTTTGGTCCTGGCATTGGCGTTTTGTATGCAGCGAATGGAGGCACAGATGCTGCCTAACCCGTATGGTCCGCCCATCAGCCTGGAAAGCGCAAAGAAGGCGGCTGCCGCGGCGCTGGCTGAAGCCGTGAAGAACCACTGGACCATGGCCGTGGCCGTGGTTGATCCCAGCGGCGACTTGGTCTACTACGAGAAGATGGACAACACGCAACTGGGCAGTGCCAAAGTGTCCATCGCCAAGGCCCGTTCCGCTACGTTGTACAAGCGGCCCACTAAGGCGCTCCAGGATGCGCTGGCCAGCGGCGGCGCAGGCCTGCGCGTGATGGCCCTGGAAGGCGCAGTGCCGGTGGAAGGCGGCGTTCCCATTCTGGCGGACGGCAAGATTATCGGCGCAATCGGCCTTTCCGGCGATACCAGCGACCATGATGGTCAATGCGCGGTAGCCGGAGCAGCTGTAATCAAATAGCTTGCAGGCCCAATGTATTCAGGCGCGATCTGCTATCAGGGGGTCGCGCCCTTCATTTTTAAACTACGCCCTTAAGCTATGACCGGGCGTTCCCCGGCTCTGCCAGATCATTTTTCCTGTAGCATAGGGCGCAACGGATGGATCCTGTGCTTGTGATCGTTCTTCTTGCTGGTGTTGGCCTTTTGCTGGCGCAGACATTGGCGCAGCAGATTTGCATTCGCAGTGATGCGCGCAAGTTTCCCGCTCCCGGAAAGCTGATCGGCACGGCAGAAGGCCCGCTGCACATGCAGCAGATGGGCGCTGGCGCTCCGCCTGTGGTGTTTGAGTCCGGCATTGTCGCATCCTCGCTCAACTGGAGTATTCTTCAACCTCAGCTTGCCGAAATAACTTCCACGTACAGTTATGACCGTCCAGGTTTTGGCTGGAGCGCGCGCGGCAGCCGCATCTGCACTCTGCGGCGCATGAGTGACGACCTGCATCGCCTTGTAACCGCAGCGGACGTGCCCAGGCCATATATATTGGTGGGACATTCCTACGCTGCTTACATTCTGCGCGTGTATGCCCGGCGTTATCCGGAAGAAATAGCCGGAATCATCTTTGTTGATCCGCTCATGCCGGAAGAGTGGGCCAGCCCTGACCGCATCCAGCGCCGCCGGTTGCAGCGTGGCGCATGGTTCGCGCGCGCAGGCGGCGTTCTGGGAGCGCTGGGCGTAGTGCGGTTTTGTTTGTGGCTTTTGCAGCGAGGCAACAATGCGGTCCCACGCAGAGTGGTGAGCGTCTTCGGAGGACAGGCAAAGGAAACCGCCACGCGCATTCTGGGCGAGCTGACAAAACTTCCCCCGCCCACAGTGCGCCTGATCCGCGAACGCTGGAGCCAGGCCAGGTTTTTCTGGACGATGGCCCGTTACATCGAAACTTTGCCGGAGTGCGCCGCCGAAGTTCGCGGATGTAATATTCCCGCGCAAATTCCAGTCACGGTAATCTCCGGCGCTCATCAGCCTGATGTGCGTATGAAAGAGCACAAGGCCCTGGCAGCGCAATCGCAGCACGGCAGACACTTGATCGCCGCCAACAGCGCGCACTGGATTCATCTCGACCAGCCGGAGCTGATTGTTGCGGCCTTCCGCGAGATGGCGGCAAAGCTGACAGATGCGGGCGTGCATACTTCCCAATGACCACGCGCGCCGATTAAAATGCAATTCGGGACAGAACCATATTCATGAAAAAAGTTGTTGAACGCGAAAGAAACAAGAACTATTACCGGGTGTTCCATGTGCCGATCTGGATATGGGTTTTTTGGATCCTGCCCGGCCATCTCACCGCGGCTCTGTACGCTCACGGCCCGGACCGCCGCCACTGGATCTGGCTGGCAGTGGTGACGGCAGTCTGCATATGGCGCGGGTTTGCCGGATACCTTCCCGGCGGCGAGCCTCGCCCGTACATCACGCACTATGGCGAGCCTAAGCCGAACCTGTGGTATCGGGTGGTCTGCTATACCGCCGCATGGATCGACCTGCTTGTGCCCTTCACCATTAATCTGGCGGGATTAGTCATCAACTTTTTTACCGGACAATGGGTCATCAACAGTCTTTATGTCCAGCTCTACTATGTGCTGGCTGCGGCGGTGGTGATGGCGACGGTTTTCGATATTACGCCCCGCGCGCGCCGATCCACACGGAATGAAGGCGCGGAAAAGGGCTGGTTTTATGTCGCGGTCTGGATGGTGGTCCCCACGCAGCTGGCCAGTTGGGCCATGTGGCGGCTGGGAAAATACTTTGATCTTTCCACTGCCAGTCTTGGCCATGTGCGATTGGCAACATTTCTTATTGTCGCCGGCGGCTTCTTCACGCTGGGGCTGCTTGGCCGGCTGCCGCGCACACAGCGCTACCATATTCCTGAAGGCGTGATCTCGGATATGCCGGTTTCCGCCGGAGCTTAAGTGCGCTTGCTGCGCGGCTTGGGTTTCGGCTTTTGCGGAAGCAGGCAATACGCCACTATGGTCTGGCCGTGTTCGTGTGTCTTCCGCTCCAGTTGTTGCAGCAGCTTCTCTTCAATGTTGGAAGGATCAGGCGACATCTCACATGCGGCAATCTGCTGGTCTGTTGCGCCGTGATAGCAAAGCTCGCAAACTCCCAGCCCGCCCTCCGGCCCGGAGCGCACCGGAGGCCCGAAGATGCGGCACGTCATGGGGCGCGCAGCGTACAGGTCACAACTGCCGCTTTCAGGATCGAGCGCGGGACACGCTTCATCATCGGCAAAATCGACAAAGCGCTCTTCCGCTGCCTGGTCCGTGCCGAGAATACCTGTGGTTGGATCGCCGGGGAAAACCGGGCCCAGGCGGGACAGGGTTTTGTGGGTCCGGGCGCGCACACGCGCTGCACGTTGCGGATCGCTCTGTTCCAGGTTGATCATGCCCTGCCGCAGGCGGGCCGCATCAAGCTGGTTGATGGGAAAGGGGCCAAAGCAGCACTGCGTGCATCCCTTGCGGCAAGCCAGCCATTCTCCGCTCTTGCGCGCGGCTTCAGTTAGTGCGGCATCAACAATCTGGACGAGCTGTTGGTCGCCGGGTGGGAGCAAAGATCGCATGTCTTTAAAGTCTTTTCGCCTGAATAAAAAGTCTTCGCCGCAGATTTACGCTGATCACCGCAGATAGAAAAAATGTGATTGGCCGCGCATTAACGCGAACAACGCGAATTCTTTTTCCAATTTCTCACGCCAGCGTACTTTAATCAGGAAAAAGTGCATCGATGCACATATATTGAACGCATCCGGACTTGCGTAGCAAAATCAATCCTGATTCGTGTTGATTCGCGAATTCGCGGCCAACTCCTGATCTGCGCTATCTCTCGTTAATCTCCGGCTGATTTTCTTATGCCTTCATCTTTTTGGCGAACTTGTGCTCGAACTTTTGCACTTTGGGCGCCACCACAAACTGGCAATAAGGCTGGTTGCCGTTGTTGGCGAAGTATTCCTGGTGGTAGTCTTCGGCCACGTAAAACTCCGGGGCTTTTTCTACCGTTGTGACGATCGGGGTGTGCCAGACGTGCGCGGCGCTCAGTTCCGCGATAGTCTTTTCCGCTTCCTGCTTCTGCGCGTCCGACGTGAAGTAGATCACCGAACGGTATTGCGTGCCGGTGTCATTTCCCTGGCGGTTGAGCGTGGTTGGATCATGGATGGTGAAGAATACATCCAGTAGTTCGCGATAGCTTGCCTGCGCAGGATCAAACGTGACGCGGACCACTTCCGCATGGCCAGTGTCACCATCGCAAACCTGCTGGTAGGTAGGATGGTCCACATGTCCGCCGGCATAGCCGGATTCCACCCGGGTCACGCCCTGAACACGATCATAGACAGCTTCAAGACACCAGAAACAGCCGCCACCAAAGATTGCAGTTTGCAAGTCAGCCATGCGGATTAGATGTTCCTTTGCTCAGAAAGTTTCCCTGCCCTTGTTTATGTCCTGATCTTTACGTCCGTGATTCTTAGGTCTGCGGCCTAAGGCATAAAACTTCTCCATGATTTCCAGTTTAAGCGATAATAGCGGATAGACAGAAGGAATGACCATGCGTGCGTCCAGATTTCTCATCGCTTTCTTTTTAGTGCTTCCCATTTGTGTTGCAGCCCAGAACAACTCCAGCGACGATGTTTTTACCATCGCAGTGGCCGCGCCCATTTCGCCAAAAGATGTGCAGGTGCGCTACTTCCTGAATGGCGGTTCCATGGTCCAGGAAGCTTCCAGCATTGCCAAGCCACAAGATGCGGGGATCGTGGTGAAGACCGGCGCATCGGGCAAACCTGCCAGCAGCTTCCGGGCGATTGTTTATTCGCCGGGCTGCCAGTTTGCCACAATCCAGGCAGACGATCTTTCCGCCAGCACGCGGCAGGCCCAGTTTGAGTGCCAAAAACTTACCACCACCACTTTGCACGGCAGAACTGATACCACAAGATTCGCAGGCCGGGATTTGCAGGTGCAGGCGCTTTATGTTTGCGGATGGGCAGGAAAATTCTTTGGCGTGCCCGGCATCGCTATCTCGCCTTTTTCCGTGACCAGGGCGCGCGTGGAAAATGATGGGAGTTTTGCCGTGGAACTGCCGGACTTTACGACCGACCCTTTGTGGGCCAACCTGTCTCATAATGCCACGCTGATGTTTTCCCTGGTGGATGCGCGCACAGGCGAGCCTTTGGCCGGCCTCACACCGCCAGGCAATCTTTCGCGCAAAGGCGCTTTAAAGGTCGTGGCGAGTTATCCGGCCGAAATTCAGTTCACCATTCAATAAGCAGGATCGCTGATACAAACAGAAGCCGCTGGGTCATTGTTTCCATCTCAAGGACAAGGTTTCGCGCGGCATCTGTGATTTAACAGGCAGCTCAGGCAGCGGAACAGCAGCACCTCGCATCCCAATACCCTGATGGCGGTTCCCTGTCCCCATGTGGAAGATTAAGTCGGTTTTCCTGATTACGGTACTGAGTTTTTCCGTCCATGGCATGGCTGCAAAGCTGCGCCAGGTGGCGCTGGTAGACCTGCCGGGCAGTCCGGGGTTCAACCAGGTGACCATGGCCGGCGGCCAGGTGGTGATTACCCGTCCGGGAACCAATACCATTGAAATCTTCAGTCCGGTAAAGCGGCGTGTGGTGGCGCGTATCTCCCAGATCAGCGATCCGCGCGGCATTGCCGTGGAGGATGAGGCCGGCGAACTCTATGTTGCGCTGGCCGGGAACAGTTGCGTGGCCGTCATTAACACCCGCAACTGGCGCGTGGAAAAAACCATCCCGCTCCGGCACCGTCCGGAGAAATTGCTGTGGGTGCCGCAGGCCAGGACGTTGTATGTAAGCAGCGTGATAGACCGCACCCTCACGCAGATCAATATGCCGCAAGGCATAGAGGGCGCAGTTATTGAGTTGAATGCTCTGCCCCAGGACATGCTGTATGACCGGGGGCGTCAAATGGTGCTGATCAGCTTGCAGGACGTGGCCCAGATCGCCGAAGTGGACCACAGCAACCAGATCGTGGGACGCTTCAAGCTGGTTGCGTCTGAACCTACGGGCCTGGTGCTGGATGAACAGCGCCGCCGGTTGTACGTTGCTGTGCGCTATGCCGTGCTGGCATTGAACGCAGATACGGGCGCGGAGCTGAACCGGATACCTGCTCCCGGCGGGACGGATGCGCTGGTGCTCGATCCGGATGGCAATCTACTCTATGCCGCTGCCGGCGATGGTTCGGTGCTGGCCATTGATTTAAATCGCAATGTTGTGGACCACGAACTGCCTACCGACGTTAAGGGCTACAGCATCGCTTATGATCCCGCTCGTAAAATGCTTTTCCTTCCCGGAGGGCGTGAAGGCCGGTCCAAGATGATGATCCTCAGTCCGCAGGGGGCGGGTGAACCAAAGCGTCTTCTGAATGCCGCTACGCCGCCATCTTCTACTGGCCTGCAATCAGCGGGACAGATTGCAGTCAGCAAGTA
>DAHUXF010000829.1 GCA_027307295.1 Acidobacteriaceae bacterium | reverse complement strand
GTTAATGCCGTTGAAGCAGTCGGCCCGCAGGGAACAGTGCGGGCATCCTAGTTTGTCATTCGGCCCGAACATAAAGTGATAAATAATAAGTTGACTGCGTCCTTCAAACAAATCGGCCAATGTCTCTTTGCCCTCGGGGCCATCGAATATGTACTCTTTTTTGACTTTGACCCAGGGAAGGCTGCGCCGCGCTAAGTTCATGGCTTCTTCCATGCGAGTGAACTTTTTCTCTTTAACAAGAAGCTTCTTGCGCGCCTTCAGCCATTCAGCTTCAGAAACAACTTTATGCTTATTGACCACTGCCTTCATCTTTCTGCCTCCGATCAATTAAAACATTTGAAGTCAATGTGCCTGTTCTGCAAGGGTCGTCAGTGCATCATTGAGATTTCGGTATACAAGTAAAAAGATCAACCCCCGGATCGCCTCCTTCAGCCGCCATCTGCAGACGGCCCAGGTGATAGTTCCAGCCGGATTCATGCCGTGGCCGGATATCGCCCTCGCGCGGAATATAGCGATGCGTAAGCCGGAGCATGGTCCCTTC
>DAHUXF010000828.1 GCA_027307295.1 Acidobacteriaceae bacterium | reverse complement strand
CAAGGCGAACTTTGCGCGGAAATCCCCGCTGCCTGAGACTTCGCAGTGTTCCAGGTCGATAGTGAGCCGATAGTAACCCTCAGCCTCGCGGGCCACAATCTGCGCGATCTCCGAGGGCCGCAGCACCACGGTGAGCAATCCGTTTTTGACGCAGTTGTTGGCAAAGATGTCGGCAAAGGAGGGCGCGATGACGGCGCGGAATCCATAATCGCGCAGCGCCCAAACGGCGTGTTCGCGGGATGAGCCGCAGCCAAAATTCTTCCCTGTCACAAGAATGCTCGCTCCGACATATTGTGGTGCGTTCAACGGAAAGTCCGGGTCCGGCTTGCCGTCAGGGCCAATGCGTCCATCAAAAAACAGCATGTCGCCGTAACCGGAGCGCTCAATGCGCTTCAAGAACTGCTTGGGAATGATCTGGTCAGTATCAATGTTGTCGCGCAGCAGCACGGCAACAACTCCGCTATGGGAAGTGAATCTCTGCATGCGTCATCAGTCCTTATAGTCCCAGCCGCGAATATCAACAAAACGGCCCGCCACGGCGGCG
>DAHUXF010000827.1 GCA_027307295.1 Acidobacteriaceae bacterium | reverse complement strand
GCACGGATTCAGCAAAGGTCAAGAGAGCATCCATGCTGGTTTCACCTCCACATGCGATCACACGCTTCATTAGGTGGATCCCTTCCCGGTTGCGGACTGCGGAACAGCCCAACAAACTGGGGAAGCGCAGAGGCATCGGGAAAACATGCTTGTGAGAAAATTCCTGGCTGGAGTGTTATAGATTCGCGCTTTTCGCGTTGATTCGTGCCCAACTTCTTCCTGATACGTTTTTATCTGCACAAATCTGCAGCGAAGAAAGAATGCGCCAACTCAGGAATTGCCATTAGCTGGCCTTCAGCTCCGCTACTTCTCTTTTCAGCCTGGCAAGCTTATTCAGCAAAAAAAGCAGATAGCTCACATAAATGCCCCAGGCCGTCAGGTAACCGCCCCAGAGATAGGCATGCGGATTCACGTGGGGTGGAATGGCGAGGAACATTGCAGGCAGGAGCAGCATGGCGCTGCCGCCGGCCGCCTGGCGCACATAGGCCGTGTTGATCTTCTGCGCGGTACGTTCCAGTTCATAGCGGAACCAGGAAATCAACGCTCCAAA
>DAHUXF010000826.1 GCA_027307295.1 Acidobacteriaceae bacterium | reverse complement strand
TACGTGCAACTCCGAACCCGGAGCATAGCGTTCGAGGAACCAGTGCACCAGCATGGGCGTGTCGCTGCGGCGCTCGCGCAAGGCTGGCACGTACAGCGTAACGACATTCAGGCGGAAGTAGAGGTCTTTGCGGAAAGTGCCGTTTTTGTAGGCGGCCTCCAGATCGCGGTTTGTGGCCGCAATCACGCGCACGTCAACCTTCACTCTCTGGTTACTGCCCACCGGGCGAACCTCTTTTTCCTGCAAAACCCGCAACAGCTTGGCCTGCAACTCCATCGGAAGTTCGCCGACTTCATCCAGGAAGATGGTGCCGCCGTCGGCGGCCTGGAACAATCCCTGCTTCGATTTCAGCGCTCCGGTAAAAGCTCCTTTTTCGTAACCAAAAAGCTCGCTTTCGATCAGCGTAGGAACCAACGATCCGCAGTCGACGGCGACAAAAGGACGGTTGCCAAAGGCGCCGCGGAAATGCATTGCCCGGGCCACCAGTTCCTTGCCTGTGCCGCTTTCCCCGTAGATGAGCACTGGGGTCCGTGTGTCCTTCAGCCGCGCC
>DAHUXF010000825.1 GCA_027307295.1 Acidobacteriaceae bacterium | reverse complement strand
GTACGGCGGCGCGGGCCTGGACAAGGTTGCGACCGTGCAGCTCGCCGAAAAACTCTCCGCTTACGCCTCGTTCGGGGTAAGCCACGGCGGGCACTCCGGCATCGGCACGCTCCCGATCGTCTTCTTCGGCACCGACGAGCAAAAGAAAAAATACCTGCCCGTGCTCGCCACGGGCGAAAAGCTTTCAGCCTACTGTTTGTCCGAGCCGCAGGCCGGTTCGGACGCGCAGAATTCCCGCACGCGCGCCGTGCTTTCTCCCGACGGGCGCTCCTGGATCCTGAACGGCCAGAAAATGTGGATCACCAACGGCGGCTTTGCCGACGTGTATATCGTTTTCGCGAAGGTCGACGGCGAGAAATTTTCCTGCTTCATCGTCGAGCGCGGATTTCCCGGCTTTTCCGCGGGCGCGGAAGAAAAGAAGATGGGCATCCACGGCAGCTCGACTACGCCGTTGATCCTCACCGACTGCAAGGTGCCGGTGGAGAACGTGCTGTATGAAGTGGGCCGCGGCCACATCGTGGCTTTCAACATTTTGAACATGGGCCGGCTGAAGC
>DAHUXF010000824.1 GCA_027307295.1 Acidobacteriaceae bacterium | reverse complement strand
GAACGCGGCGCTGCCGGAAAATCGAACGCAACCGTCTGGCGGCGGCGCGGCGGCTCGACCCGCTCGATCTTCTCGAGTTTCTTCACCCGGCTCTGCACTTGAGCTGCATGGGAGGCGCGCGCCTTGAAGCGCTCGATGAACTTGATCTCCTTGGCCAGCATCGCCTGCTGGCGCTCGAATTGCGCCTGCTGCTGCTTTTCGGACAGCGCGCGCTGGGTCTCGTAAAATTCATAATCGCCGGAATAGGTGGTCAGCGATCCGCCGTCGATCTCGACCACCTTGTTGATGATGCGGTTCATGAACTCGCGGTCATGCGAGGTCATCAGCAGCGCGCCGTCATAGTCCTTCAGGAACTGCTCGAGCCAGATCAGGCTCTCGATGTCGAGATGGTTGCTCGGCTCGTCGAGCAGCATCACCCTCGGGTCTCCGACGAGCAGCACGGCCAGTTCCAGCTTCCGCTTCTCGCCGTGGGAGAGGGAGCCGGCCAGTGCCTCGGCGCGGTCGGCGAGGCCGGTGCGTTCCAGCGTCGCGGTGACCTCGGCGTCGTAGGATCGG
>DAHUXF010000823.1 GCA_027307295.1 Acidobacteriaceae bacterium | reverse complement strand
AGGAGGTCATCGGGGTACCGTAGCGGCGGGCGAAGTCGCTCACGCAGACCCGCTGCTCCAGCCAGGCCGGGTGCGCCGCCGCCAGGGCCTCCAGCGCCGCCCGCACGCTTTCCCCGGCCAGCTGAAGCCGGGTCAGCGCCGCCACCGCGGCGGTGACATACGTGGAGTCGGTGCGCTGCTTGCCGCCCGCCTTGACCAGGCCATCAGCGGCCAGCTTCGCCAGCAGCGCATCCAGCGCGGCCTGCTCCAGCCCGGCCTCCGCCACCTTGCCCCGGAACTCCGCCAGCACCGTGTGATCGAACCCCGGATCGTCCAGGGCAAGCCCCAGCAGGTACTTCCAGTCCAGCCGGGCCCGCACCGCCTCGGCCGCCAGCCGGTCGGTCAGCCTCTCCGCCCGCTGCAAGACAGTCACCAGCGCCAGCCGCGACGGCGGCCAGCCCGGCCGGCCCCGGATCCCGAACGCCGCCGCGAAGTCCTCATCGGCCAGCCACTGGCCCAGCCGGTCACGAACCTCCACCGCCAGCGGCCGCTCCGTCTTCCGGGACCCGTACATCGCCTTGATCGCC
>DAHUXF010000822.1 GCA_027307295.1 Acidobacteriaceae bacterium | reverse complement strand
ATATTCCACGACAATTCCCATCCCGTGGCTGCGATCGTCGTCCGCCAGGTCGCCCATTGTCCAAATGCCGGGATTTGTCATGTGAACGACCGCCGACACCCGCTCGGCAGTCCCGATCCAAAGCACCGGAACTTCCGCCGGATGCGGCACCGGATTGCCGTCCAGAGCGACTACTTTGAATGAATGCCCGGGCAAAGCCAGGCTGCGAATCTCTGTCGCGCTCCCATTCAGGACATGAAAGAGCACCCGTTCGCCCTGCTTCACACGCACTGGTTCGCCGTGTCCCAGCTTGCGGCCATTGATCGTGAAATGCCGGTAGCCAACTTCGAATCCGTGAGCCATGCCCTTGGCGAGCGAAGCCTTCATGGCCGATTCACCCGCCTCCTCGAGTTCCTTCACCTTTGCTGCTACGAGAAAGTTCTGCGGCATGTCTCCCCCCTGGCTGAAGGAAGGCTCAAATTCCTTGAGCACGAGAAAGATTTCGCGGTCGTAATCGCCGAGATCGTGCTGCGGTTCGATATACACCGGGCCAACCTGGCCGCTGTACTGCCCGGCGTAGAGATTGG
>DAHUXF010000821.1 GCA_027307295.1 Acidobacteriaceae bacterium | reverse complement strand
AATGACAACTCTGAGATTGTTCTCACCAGCACAGCCATTCAATCCCAGGATGAACGCGAACGGCGCATTGCCGAAATCATTGCCTGCGGCAGGGACCGCGGCAACTATTTCCTCCGGGCCATGGCCCGGGGCGGCTTTCGCATTGCCTTGCGCAATCTTCGCGCGGAGCTGATTGCCGAAGGCGAACAGAGGTTTGAGACCGAATTTCATGCGGAGGAAGGCGTGGAGGACCTGGTGATGCTTTTGTCCCGCATGGCGCAGGACCAGACTGTTCGCGACCAACACATTCGCACGTCACCCGAAGTGGAAGAAATCAGAACGCCGCTAAAGGCCTATCAGGAAAATCTGGCCGCTCTTGTGCGCCAGAGCGACCGCAAATATTTGTCGCGCCGCAACAATATTCTGAATCACCTTCTGGCCCGGTTTGGCGAGCATTTTGATGATGCCATTCTGGAAAGGCTGGATTGGCGCCCGTTTGGCGAAAAAGATGATTTTTACCATGAATTGGTCCGGTGGAAGATAGAGTTTTTGCGCGGCTACGTGGAAGAATCAGGTTCGTCAGATGTCAATGG
>DAHUXF010000820.1 GCA_027307295.1 Acidobacteriaceae bacterium | reverse complement strand
GCCAGCGCAGCCGCGGGCAGTGTGACGATGATTTTCTCTGATCGGGGGGCGAAGGCGATTTCACGCTGCGCCCCTGCTAAAAGGCGCGATCTCCACTGGTTCGCGCTGATAAGTGGCTTGCAGTAAAGCGATAAAACTCAAAAGCAGGGCGTCGCCTGTGAAAATCCTGTGCACAAGCAGGATGCAAGCCCTGTAAATGCCTGTGCCTGCCGCCCGCAATGGTGGTATTTTCATTAGAGAGATTCATGGCCACCTTGCTGCAATCACAATCTGACTCCGCGTGCCCTGTATGTGACGGTACAGGCTGGAAGAGTCTTGAAGTTCCCGGCAAAGCCAGCCGCATGACGCGCTGTGATTGCCGCATTGACGGCCGCACGGCCCGGCTGATGAAAGCCTCCCGCATTCCCGCCCGCTATGAGCACTGCATGCTCTCAGAGTTTGTTACCGACTTTGCCGGGGCCAACCGGTCTCTGGCAACAGCGCGGCTGATGGCGGGACGGTTCGTGGAAGAATATCCCAATGAAAAAACGGGGCTGCTGTTTATCGGCCCCATCGGCACTGGGAAAACGCACCTG
>DAHUXF010000081.1 GCA_027307295.1 Acidobacteriaceae bacterium | reverse complement strand
AAGGCGCGTGCCTGAGGGACCAGGGGTGAAGATCAGGTCATTGCCATTGTGATAGACGGAAAATGGCTCGACCACCTCATGCACGGAAGCAACGGGACCAAAGCCCGCAGCAAGCAAGACCATCGCCGAGCACGTATGCATGTAACGATTCAGCACTGCCCGCGATTATTTCAGTTCATCCTCCCCCCGGCAATGTGAAAGTCTCATTCCGGGAATGCTAAAGTGAATAGACGTGCGTAACATCCTGCAACATCGCGGAATGCGGCTGATCTTTGCCGCCAACCTGATCTCCATGATCGGCAGCGGCATGAACTCCGCCGGCGTGACCTGGTACGTGCTGCAAAGAACGCACTCGGAAATGGCGCTGGGCACCCTGCTCATGCTGCAAACCATCCCCGCGCTGCTCATGCTGCCCTTCACCGGCGTGATGATTGACCGCGAAGACCGGCGGCGTTTGCTGATGGTGCTGGACGCAGTGCGCGGACTGGTGATTCTTACGGTGGCCATACTTGCTTATCGCGGCCTGGCCACGCTTTGGGAAGTGTATTTAATGTCCATGCTGGTGGCCGCGGGATTCTGGATGTTCTGGCCTACCATTACCGCGCTGATCCAGGAACTCACGCCGGATGCGCATTTTGTACATTCCAACAGCTTTCTGCTTACGGGCGTGCAGGGTGGCTGGCTGATTGCCGGAGCGGCGGTTGGATTTGTCTACAACAAGATTGGCCTCTCTGGAGTGCTCTTTATTGATTGCGCCAGCTATGTTCTGTCTTTTGCCTGCTATCTGTTTGTCCGCAAGGGACGGCACACCGTAGCCGGAGAGCCTGACGCAATCCAGCATGAGAGCGCGGTGGCCAGGTATTTTCATGAGCTGCATGAGGGCATCGCGTACATACGTGTGCGCCCGCAGCTCCTGCTGACTGGGATCTGCTGGTCACTGTTTATCGGCGGAATGCTTACGCAGGGCGTGATCACCGCGCCGTTCAGTGACCGCATGCTGCATGCAGGAGCTATGGGCTATGGCTGGTTGAACGCAGGCTGGGCCGTGGGCGCATGCCTGAGCGCTGTGTATACGCCGGCGCTGATCCGTGGCGCAGGACACCGGCGGGCCATCAGCTATTCCATGGCATTGCTGGGACTCTCGCTGATCTCGCTGCCGTTTCTTGGATCGCATGTGCATGGCAGGGTCCGCGTTTCCGCATCCGTTGCCATCAGCCTGACGCTTATGGTCTGCGCACTGGTGTATTGCCTGATGGGTTGTTGCCGGGCCCTGGGTGGCGTGGCCATTACCAGCACCATCATGGACCTGGTGCCCAGGCATTTTATGGGACGCGTGCAAAACACCTTTTATTTTCTGGGCACATTATTACAACTGGTGTTCTCTTTTACCGTAGGAAGCATCGCGCATAAGCGCAGCCTGGCGGAAGGGTTTGCCATTGTCGGAGGGATTTACCTCCTGGCCTGTCTGGCTGGCTCATGGCCAGTGCGATACTCCGGGCCTGAAACAGAAAAATATCCGGCAGGCGCGGAAACATAATTACATCCAGAGACGCAGACTAATGATGGGGAGTCCCGTAACAAACATTGAAGCGAGTGGAAAGTGGCCTGGATCAGTGTGCTAATCGTTGTGCCGGTCCGTTGAGTTGACGGAACCAGATGACTTTGCCACAAAGACGCGGTACAGTACTACGGCCAAACCGTCAATGATGTCGGGCTTAAGGATGAGATCGCAAACGCCAATTTCCCGGGCCGCCTTTTCATCTTCCTGACGGATATATCCGGATATCACGACCACAGGAATATCAGGACGGATCTTTAGAACGCTGCGCGCCAGCTCAACTCCGGACATTCCCGGCATGGAAAGATCGGTCACCAGGGCATCAAAGAGGAAAGGATTCGCGGTAAATTCCTCCATGGCGCAGACTGGATCAACGTGGCCTGTAACCTGATATCCCAAACGCTCCAGACTGCGCTGGCAGAGAAAGACCAGCGTCTCTTCGTCGTCGATAAGGAGGATGCGCTCGCCCCGGCCATTAGGCGTAGTATTTTGCAACTGCCTGCCCCGGTTGCTGCTGGTGAATGGAGAAGTACTGATATCTGCGGAACTCGGCGGACTTTACCATTTTCAATTTCATAATGCGCGAAAGCTGGTCTTTCACCTTTGCCTTCAGAGTGAAATAGAATGTTGCGCCTCGATCAGGCGCAGCCCATATCCGGCGGCCATGTTTTTGTACACTGCATTGCGCTGCTGCCAGTTTTATAAAACTCCTCCTGCTGGCATCGCATCCAGGCTGCGAGAACATCCATGAAAGAAGAACTGGCTGGCAGAAAATTCGTTGTATATCGAAGGCGTATTATAGAGCGATTGTTTCACATTTTATCCGGCGGCAACGGTAATAAGTAAAATTTTAAAGCTGCCGCATCTGTTGTCTGATGGACACGTATTCTTCCATCGCAAGAAAACGTCGCGCCGGACAAAGAGATAGGAATTTATTAAGATTGCATTATCCGCATCGCAGCCTGCGAACAGCGCGGTGTATTGTTACCGACAGCAGAGGCCGGTTTGCCGCGAAGGCGTGGACATGAGAGATTGTTAACTCTGGCAACTGGAGAACCTGATGGTTGACGATCTTGCTCCTGCCCCTTGGCCTGAGGTAATCGAAAGAATCCGCGCGCACACGCCAGCCCGCGTCCTGGCGGAACGGTCAGGGGCATCTTATCGTACTGCGACACAGCTGGAGTTGCGCCAGGCGCATGCTGCTGCTCGCGATGCCGTGCGCGCTGAACTTGACCTGAAAAACTTTGGTGACGCATTTGTGCGGCAGTGGAATCTCTTTACCGTATCAACCAGGGCTGCCAGCAAAGATGAATACTTACGGCGGCCTGACCTGGGGAGAGTCCTGGATAATCATTCAACAATCGAGATCGCGGCGCAGTGCAGCATGGACCCGGACTTACAGGTGGTGCTGGGGGACGGGCTTTCCGTGACCGCAGTGTACACCCAGGTCCCACCCCTGCTCCCTCTGCTTGCGGAAAAGGCGCGGACACGCGGCTGGAAGTTCGGCCAGCCCTTTGCCGTTCTCTACTGCCGCGTAGGAATCATCAACTGCGTTGGCGAGGTGCTCAAGCCTAAAGTCGTGGTGTTATTGATAGGAGAGCGTCCGGGCCTGGCCACAGCAGAGAGCCTCTCCGCTTACATGGCCTATAAACCACAAACCGGTCACAATGATTCTCATCGTAACCTGATCTCCAACATTCACGCGCGGGGCGTGAGCGTGGAGGCTGCTGCTTCACGCATCACGGATATGGCGGAACAGATGATGCGCCTGCAAACCAGCGGTGTGGAACTGAAAGAGGAGTTGGCTGCGCCAAAATGGCTCGGGGACATGCGCCAGCGCGGCAGCGGAGCTACGTGAAGGGATCGCGGCCACTTTGCCGCGCTCCTCATCGTTTCGCCACGACTCGTCTTTCGTACTACTCATCTTTTGTGCTACTCATCTTTCGTGCTACTTCATGGCCCTATCCAGTCCCGCCGCGAGTTCTTTACGTGTGCTGCCATCTATCTGTGCCAGCTCGCCTCCTTTATAGATGCCCATCTCATGGAGCCACGCCAGAAACTCCGGCGCTGGACGCAAGTTGAACAAACGGCGGACTGCCAGCCCGTCATGAAAGCTGGTGGACTGGTAATTCAGCATGACATCGTCCGCGCAGGGAACGCCCATAAAATAATTACATCCGGCGGCTGTAAGCAAGATCAGCAGATTATCGGCGGAGTTCTGGTCCGCGGCGGCATGATTGGTGTAGCAAACGTCGCAACCCATCGGCAGCCCAAGCAGCTTGCCCATGAAATGGTCTTCCAGTCCGGCACGGACAATCTGGCGCTCATCATAAAGATATTCCGGACCGATAAAGCCGACCACGGTGTTGACCAGAAACGGCTGGAACACACGGGCCACGCCGTACGCACGCGCTTCCAGCGTGAGTTGGTCTACGCCATGATGGGCGTCAGCGGAAAGCGCGCTGCCCTGACCGGTTTCAAAATACATGACATTGGGAACTTCATGGCCCGGTGATGACGTGATCTGATGGTCTGTGGATAGGGCGCTGGATTCCCAGGCCTTTGCACACCAGTCCTTGCGATGCCAATAATGCTCCAAAACCCGCTCGCGGCCTTCACGCAGCATCGGCAGTGAAATGCCAAAACTTTCATTGGCCTTCTGCGTTCCCGCCACCGACTGGAACAACAGGTCAACCGGAGCGCCGCGTTCCATGGCTTTGAGCTGTGTAGAAATGTGGGCTAGACAGCAGGCTTGCGTGGGGATTCTGTAAGCCTCAATCAGGCGGTGGAGAGCGTGCAGAATCGCGCTTACGGTTTCCACCGAATCCGTCGCGGGATTCACGCCGATCACAGCATCACCACAGCCATAGAGTAGGCCATCAAAGGCGGAGAGCAGAATGCCCGCAGCGTCATCAGCCGGGTGGTTGGGTTGCAGGCGTATGCCAAGCACTCCACGCTGGCCCATGGTATTACGGCAATGGGTGATGACGCGGACCTTGTGCGCGGCCAGCACCAGGTCTTATTTGCTCATCAGTTTGGCCACGGCGGCAGCCATCTCCGGAGTAATGGCCCAGTGCAGGCCTTTCAGCGTGGCCTCAGTGGTTTCATCGCTCAGGATGAACTCGCGCAACTCGCCTACCGTCATGCTCTGCAAAGTGGAGAATGTTTCCCGGTCGTGGGTCTCAAGAATCAGGCGGCTGACGTCGTCTTCATCGGGAGAGATCAGCGGATTATCAAGAATGGCACGCAAGGGCAGGTCCGCCAGCGTCCGCTTGGCGGCCACGCGTTCCTGCTCTGAATTCGCTGCCAGCCCTGCCAGTTGGTCGCCGGACTTTTCCTCATTGGCTTTGGCAAACAGCTCACGCAGATCGCGAAATTGAAAACTTCCGGACATTTCAGGGTGCTACCCATTATCCGCTGGAAAGCCGCAGCGCACCATGCTGAAAAGACCTACTCATGGCGCAATACATTCAGGAGTTCCATGCCGGCAGCCCGCCAGACGGGCAGCAGGCACGTGAGAAAAACCAGGAGCACCAGAACAATGGGTAAGCTGAAATAGGTAGCTGGATCAAATGCATCAATGCGAAAAAGCAGGCCGCTGATAAGTTGTTTGGCAAAAAATGACAGCAGCAATCCCAGGACAACACCAATGGCCGCGAACGGCAGAATTTGCAGAATCAGAGACAAAAAGATGTGCTTCTTCTGCGCGCCCAGCGTCAGACGAATGCCGATCTCCCGCGTGCGGGAAGAGATGATGTAAGAAACCAGCCCGTAAACGCCTACCAGGGCCAGCACAACGCTTAATCCTGCAAAACCGCTGAGCAGTAACATATCAAACTTGCGCTCTGAAATACTGCGCTCCACCATGTGCTGGAGCGTCTGTATATCGGCCAGAGGCTCGTCTTTGTCGATGTCCGCCACTGCTTTTTCCAGAGCCGGCACGGCGCTGGTTGGCTCAGCCGCAGTTCTCAGGACCACCGTCATCTCCGGAAACTGGCGGGCGGGCCAGAACATTTCCGGACGCGGCGGCGTATCGATGTTGAATTGGTGAAAGTCTCCCACCACGCCCACCACCAGCCGCCAGGGGTCGGGAGCGCTGTGCGGAGCAACAACACGGATGTGCTTCCCGACGGGATTTTCATCCGGCCAGAATCTACGCGCCATGCTTTCATTCACAATGGCCACCTTGTTGGCATTGTCCTGCATGTCTTCGGGAGTAAAGGTCCGGCCACTGCGCAGCGGCGTTCCCATGGTCTCAAAAAAATCTGACGTAACATTGGCAAAGTCAGAAGTGGGCTGGTTGGAAGGTTGCACAGGCGGGCGGCCTTCAATTTCAAAAGGCACGTAATGAATGGCACATAGAGGAAAATTGTCCACCAGGCTGGCGGACTGCACGCCGGGAATCTGGTGCACGCGGTCAAGAACCTTCTCGCAGAAACGATTCCGGTCTTCCAGGGTGGTATAACGGGGCGGGGCCAGAGCAAGCCGCGCGGTAATCACGTTTTTCGCGCGAAAGCCGGGATCCACCGCCAGTATTTGCTGGAAGCTGCGCGCCAGCAAAGTTGCACCCACCGCCAGCACCAGCGCCATGGCCACCTCGCCGGACACCAGGACGCGGCGCAGCACCGCGCCCGCCCCGGTATTTTGCGCGCCACCCGACCGCTTAAGCGCAGAAGAGGGCGCACGCCGGGCGCCGATCCATCCCGGCAGCAGGCCGAAAAGCAGTACACAGGAAACAAAAGCCGCGCCGGCAAATATCATGCCGCGCCAGTCCAGAGTCAGCCTGTCACTGCCCGCAATATTGCCCGGCTGCAATGCCCGTAAAATTCTCACGCCGGCGTAAGAACCTGCCACCGCCAGCAGCGCTGATACCAGGCCAAGAACCATGCTCTCCATCAGAATGGAAGCAATCAACGCGGATTTAGGCGCGCCCAGTGCGCGCATAATCGCAAGCTCCTTCTGCTTTTTCATGGAACGCACCAGCATCAAGCTGGCCAGATTAATGCAACCCAGCAGCAGCACAACCATGGCGGAAGACCATAGGAGACAGAGCGCCCGGTTCAGATCAGGAGCAGCATTCTCGACTTCAAACGGGACCAGGTTCACGCTGTAGCCGGTATTAAGATTGGGATCGCTTTGCGCCAGACGTTTGGCCACCGTAACCATTTCCGCGCGCGCCTGGGCCAGTGACGTGTTTGCTTTCAATCGCGCCGACACAAAGAAATGCCGCAATTTAGATGCATCGGCGGCGCTGATGGGCGGCACAGGCACCCAAACGTCCGGCCTATAGTCATATACGCCCTGAAAAAGCAGAGGCAAATGAAAGCTCTTGGGCAGCACGCCAATGATGGTGTGCGGCGCGCCATTCAGCAGCAGCTTCTGCCCCAGCGCCACTTTCCCGGCAAAATGCGTTTTCCAGAACTCATCTGTCACCACCACCACAGCGCTGGCGCCGGGCCGCATGTCTTCCAGAGAAATTACTCTGCCCTGGGCAGCACTGATGCCCAGCATTTGAAAATAACCGCCGGTAACGCGCGCACCCATCAGGTGCTCAGGCCGTGCCACACCGGTTAGGTTGTAGCCTGCGTGATCAAACGCTTCCATAGCGTCAAACGAATGGGTTTGGTTGCGCCATTCTTCAAAGTTTGCCCAGGCCGCCGGCACGCGGCTGCCTGCCGGCTCACCTATTGTGGGATTGCTCTCCCACACCATTACCAAATGGGAAGGGGATTTAAACGGCAGAGGATTAAGCACCAACTGATCAATGACGGTAAAAATAGTGGTATTGGCCGCGATTCCCAGTGAAAGCACCAGGACCACAACCAATGCAAATACCGGGTCGCGCGCCAGAGAGCGCAGCGAATAGCGAAGTCGTAAAAGCCACATGATCTAGTCAGGTGCGGTCAAACGGTCCGTGTACTTGCAAGGGGGTGCACACTGCGGACTTGCCGACCTTACCGCGTACGTCCTTGGCACACAAGGGAGCATACAGTCACTCCTTGACTGATGCTTCGGGGCTGCTCTTTTAGTTCTATTTTTAGAAACTGGCAGGAGACCTTACAATATTAAGTAAGGTTGTCTAGCTGCTAATGCTCGGTTTTCGTCGCTCAGGACTCAAGTTGTGAGTAAAAGAGCCGGCACGGCTCTCCTTTATTTACCTTTTGCCAGAACCACGGTCTTGGTGTTGTCGTCCGGAACGCGATCGATCAACAACGCAAACGGGTCTATGCCGGCTTTCTCCGGCAGAGAAGCTGTTACAAACGTAAAGGCCGACTTGTTTTGCGTGATGTGCATCCGTTCCCGATAGAGCGTTTCACCGTACTTCTTGTCTTTGGCGGGCTTGGCAAATGCGCCGATGTCAATATAGTCGTTGATTGGTACTTCAGTTTCGTTCCCCTTGGCGTCAGCTTTGTATTTGCGCGCTTCCACCTCGATGGTGACGTCATACTTGCCATCCACGCGCGGGCGGGCCGTAGCGTCAAGCGTACGGTTGGAAAAGATGGTGATGTCTTCAAAGAGGTCCTTGATCAGATACCGCAACTCGGGCGGTGTTTGCTCTTGCAGCGCATCCACCAGCGCATGTGACGTGGGATACGGCGGCTGCGCATACGCATATTGCTGGATCACTTTGCGCAGGGCACGGTTGACCGCTTCCTCGCCAATCATCTCTTTCAGGTAATACAACACCACGCTTCCCTTGCGGTAGTGAATGTAACCCTGGTTCGCTTCCACCGTCAGCAATGGACGCTCTTTCAGCCGTTCAGCGCCGCGGGAACGCAGATAATTGTCCATCTCATACTTGAGGAATTTTCGCATCGTGTCGCGGCCATATTCTTTTTCCATCACCATCAGCGCGGAATACTGCGCCATGGTTTCTGAGAGCAGCGTAGCTCCTTCCATGTCTGCCCCAATCACCTGGTGCGCCCACCACTGGTGGCCCATCTCATGCGCCACCACATAAAAAACAAAGTCGATATCGTCAGGCTTATTGATGTTGGCGATGAATCCAATGGACTCTGAATATGGCATGGTGCCCGGAAAAGCCTGGGCAAAACTGGCCACTCGGGGAAACTCAATAATACGGGCTTCCTTGTGAAAATATGGGCCAAAATTTTTGGTGTAATACCCCAGAGACTTCTTGAGCGAATTCATCATTCGCGGAACGTTCCAGGGATGCTGCCGGTCATAATAGACCTCCAGCTTGATGCCGTTCCATTCCTCCCGCGCCACTTCATAACGGGCCGACATGAAGGAGTAAAAGTTCATCGACGGATGATCGAGCTTGTATTCGAAATAGCGGCGTCCATTCTCCTGCCATTCCCGCAAGAGCGAGCCTGGGGCAATTGCCAGTTGGTCAGCGGAGGTGCTGATGACCGTCTGCACATCAACCCAGTCGGAATGGCCGCCCAGATAGGTCTCGAGGCAATCGTCAGTGCAGTTGCGCTCAAGGGGCGGCATCAGATCAATTTCTTTTAAGCCGAACTTCTTCCGGTCATTGGGATCGGCGAGTTGGCGCTGCGAGTTGTAGCCAATGACCGGGCCAACCGTGTTATTGAAGAAGCTCCCGTTTTGGACCAGTTCCACCGTGCTCAACTCATTCTCAAAACCGCGGTTCCGGCTCTTCACGGTGAAGTGCATGGTGCGGCTTTCGCCGGGCTGCAAAGGCGAATCGAATTTGTAGATCCGATAGTAGAGCTTTTGATCGTCTTTGCTCAGGGAAGCGCCCGGAATGTCAATGTCCGTCACATAATTGGGATCGACGGTGAAATGAATTTCCGTGAGTGGCTGCGCCGACGGATTTTGGATCACCTGCTCGGCGCGCATGGTCATGTTGCGCGACTCAGGATAAATGTCGATTGCATACTTCACGCTGCGGACCCGAGGTTGGGCCAGCTTCTCATACTGCTTGTAATTTTTTTCGTAGTCCGCCTGTCGCCGCTGCAATGTTTTGGGGCCAACCACATGGTTGAGTACCACGGTGTTGTACCAGATCCATGCGCCGGTTGAAGCAAATGCCAGCAGACACGCCAGAGTGGCGGAGACCCACCCGCCGTGAAAGCGACGGGCCGCGTTCTGGCGCCTTCCCGCCCAGCGATCCTGTTTGCCGCGCGGCCAGAACATCACGGTAAGAATCGCCAGCAGTCCGCAGAAGATGAGCCAGTAAAGCGTGTACCAATTC
>DAHUXF010000819.1 GCA_027307295.1 Acidobacteriaceae bacterium | reverse complement strand
GGCGTCCGGCACGCCGGTGGTCGCGAGCAATACGTCGAGCCTTCCGGAGGTTGCAGGGAATGCAGCGGTCCTGGTGCCGCCGTTGGATGTGGAAGCCATGGCAAGCGCTATCTTCGATGTAATGGAAAAGCCCGCAGTGGCTTCAGAGCTCAGGGCCAAAGGCTTGCTCCAGGCACAAACCTTCAACTGGGAACGCACTGCCGCTGAAACCATGGCTGTGTATCGCAACGTGGCTCAATAGCGGCACTCATCTCAGCAGGCTCACTTAGAGGCAGGATTGCTTGTTGCCAGAACTTCCTCGCACACTGCCGCAATGCGGCGTCCAAACTGTTCCCAGTTATAAGTTGTCTGGATCAGATTTCTGCCCGCTTGCGCGATCTGCAGTCGCAAGCCGGGGTTGTCCATAATGCGCTCAATTGCTCCCGCAAGCGCTTCCGGATTGCGCGCAGGGAAAAGGATTGCGTCCTGCTGGTCTGTCAGGACCTCCTGGATTGCAGCGCCACGGGAAACCAGCACTGGACATCCGCAAGCCATCGCTTCCAGGACGGCGAGCCCCCAGGTCTGATTTTCAGTGGG
>DAHUXF010000818.1 GCA_027307295.1 Acidobacteriaceae bacterium | reverse complement strand
CCATGGAGTTGTCGGGGTAGACGTTCACGTCGCGCTCCTGGTCCGTCCGGTGGTCGTAGCGGGTGAGCAGGCCGTCGTAGGAGCCGGCGTAGACCACGTCGGGGTTCAGCGGGTCGGAGGCGATCCAGCCGCTCTCGCCGCCGCCCACCTCGAACCAGTCCTCGCGCTCGATCCCGAAGCCGGTGGTGCGGTGCGGAATGGACACGCTGCTGTTGTCCTGCTGCGAGCCGAGCAGGCGGTACGGGAACGAGGCGTCGGTGGCCACGTGGTAGAACTGCGCCGTGGGCTGGTTGTCCTGCAGCGTCCACGTTCTGCCGCCATCGGTGGTGATCGTCGCGCCGCCGTCGTTGCTGTTGATCATGCGCTGAGGGTTCAGGGGATCGATCCACAATCCATGATGGTCGCCGTGGGGTGCGGGAAGAAGCGTGAGAGTCGCGCCCCCGTCGTTTGAGCGGTAGAGGCCCGTGTTCAGCATGTACACGGTGTCCACGTTTTTCGGATCGGCGAAGATATGGGTGAAGTACCAGGCGCGCTGGCGCAGGCGTCCATCTTCGTTGACGCGGGTCCAGTTGTCGCCG
>DAHUXF010000817.1 GCA_027307295.1 Acidobacteriaceae bacterium | reverse complement strand
ACCACCGAAGTGTGCTTGCCGCCCCGGGCTTTTCTGGCTGTCTGACGATAGGAAGACTCCACTACGTGCGGTTTCTTCTCTTGATGCTCCAGTTCGCGCGCGGCCTTTTCCGCCGCGGCTTCGAGCGCCAGGTCCCACTTGTTCATCACGATGATCACCGAGCGGCCGGACTCCTCCGCGTAGCCCGCGATGTTGGCGTCATTCGCCGTCACTCCCAGGCTCGCGTCGACAATCAGCAGCGCGACATCGGCTTGTTCCAGGTGCCGCCGCGCCATCATCACGCTCATTTTTTCGGCGACCAGATTCGTCTTGCCCTTGCGGCGAATTCCGGCCGTGTCGACGAAGCGGTACGTGCGTTCTCCGTGCTGCACGACAGTGTCCACGGCGTCGCGCGTCGTCCCGGGAATATCCGAAACAATGGCCCGCTCCACGCCCGACAGGCGATTGAGCATCGTCGATTTCCCGACGTTGGGACGCCCGATAATCGCCACATTCACTTGCTTGTCTTGTTTCTCGGGGGCAGGCGTTTCTTCCTGCTCGGGTCCGGCGGCGCCCAGACGCGCTGTGATCGCTTCGAG
>DAHUXF010000816.1 GCA_027307295.1 Acidobacteriaceae bacterium | reverse complement strand
AGTTTATGGACCGGGAAAATACGGCGGTCATACAACGTGTTGCGCGCCGCCACCCCGGCCCTGAAGACAGCGGAGAGTGGATTCATTGTTGCGCGCCTGCCGGGCCCTCAAGCAGAGGGTGCAATGCATGGAGAGTCCGCTGCGTGGCTCCTGCGTATTGAGCAAACAGAGCTTGCGCCTGCCGCCCCATGCGTCGCCGTTCCTCAGGGCTTTGCAGCAGGGCCAGTTGCGTTTGTCCCAGAGTTTCAGCACTGACCACCTTGAGCGCATTGCCATGCTCAAAAATGGCCACAATCTCACGGAAATTAAAAGTATGCGGCCCAACCAGGATGGCTGCGCCGTATTGTGCCGGTTCAAGGATATTATGCCCGCCGCTGGCAACCAGACTGCCGCCCACAAAAGCAATATCCGCAATTGAATAGACTGAAGCTAACTCTCCAACCGTATCAAGCAGAAAGACACTTCCAGCAACGGAAATGGGCGGCGTCCAGGTGCTGCGCTTTATGAGCTTTTCACCGCTTGCTGTGACCATGCCTGCCACCCGGTCAAAGCGCTCCGGATGTCTTGGCGCAAGCACC
>DAHUXF010000815.1 GCA_027307295.1 Acidobacteriaceae bacterium | reverse complement strand
AGCCATGTCTCAGCATCAGAGTAGCGCTTTTGCCGGAGATACAAATTGATGAGGCGTTCAACGCTTTCGCTGTCACCGGCGTCCGCCAGTTTCAGGTATTGCTGCTCGGCGGAAGCCAGGTCTCCTGAGCTTTCCGTCAATCTGGCCATGCCCACCGCTGCTTCAGAATTCATGGGATCAAGTTCAGCTGCTTTTTGATATGCCATCAGGGCATCCTGTGGATGGCCAGCTTCTGTCACCTGCGCCAGAGAGAGCCACGCTCTGCTGAGCGCCTGTTGGCCGCCGGTGGTGGGCTTCAAAGTCACTGTAATCTTCAGTGCAGCCGTGGCAGCGGGGAAATCGCCGGACTTTGCCAGAGCCAGCCCAAGATTTTGCTGCGCCTCAAACCAGTTCGGGCTAAGTTCTACGGCCTTCTTATATGCGACAACTGAATCTGCCGTTTTGCCCAGACGGCTCTGCGCAAACCCCAGATCAAACCATACCTGCGGATTGCTGCTTTGTTGTAAAGCAAGGGCCTGGAGCTTTTCTTCCGCTGGCTGATACTGCTGCTTTTGCAGCAAATCTTCCACTTCCTTAAGA
>DAHUXF010000814.1 GCA_027307295.1 Acidobacteriaceae bacterium | reverse complement strand
ATCGAGGCAAGCACGACGAGTTGCTGCGGGGATTCCGCGCGGGGCAGCAGTTCCGCTTCGACATTCTTATGGATACGGGCGGCTTCCGCGACATGCACCGGCATCGGCGGTGTATCCAGGTCATGCAGGGATTCACCACGCAGCATGGATACGAAATGCTGCTCGACATTGAAGACGCGGGCGTCCGGGTGCGGTATGAGTCAGCGATGCAGCGCGTGCAAGCGGCAGTGGAGAAACTGGCTGGGCGCGGTACTCCGGAGGCGGAAGAGAATTCGGAGTATGCGATCCCCCTGGCGTTCCGGAAACGAGCATTGTTCAAGATGGATTTTGCCGAGGCGGTCTACATCTCCGAGTTGCGCACGACACCTGCAGGGCACGTTTCGTATCGCAACGTGGCATACGCGATGTATGAGGCCGTAGCGAGGAAGCATCCGGCAATGGCGAAGTATTTCAGAGTGCACGATGTAAACGCGCCGGTGGACTTGCTGCAGAGGTGATGAGAAGGAGTAGAGCCCTCGCGCACCGCGCTTTTTTCTAATGGAGTGAATCTTGGACGAAGAAGAACTGCTTAGGAGAGCTGCAG
>DAHUXF010000813.1 GCA_027307295.1 Acidobacteriaceae bacterium | reverse complement strand
ATCTATCTGGATTATCGACGTAGCAAATTAGGTTCTCGCGGATTTACCTCTCAGTAAACTTTTCATGTGCAGCCGGGAGGATTCCTGCCAGTACCCCGCCACCTCCCCCTATGTTCACCCAATTCCACCCAAGGTCACCCAAGACACCCAAGGATCAGCAGAGGGTCGTGCTCTGGTTCCTAAGCTTTGATTTTCCTAAAGGCTAATGGCTAAGAGCTAGTGGCTTCTTTTTTCAAATATCTTTCCCCATCGCACCCTGAGGCGCTGGCAGAGTGTAGGCCATGTTAGGGGGCGAATCAAGTGCGAAACAGGCCAATACCCTGGCTGCTCTCGTGCCGGCAGACCTAAGCGCCGGAGGCACGACCAGAAGTTAGCCGGGTGCCCATCCTTCGCGCTGTTGCGAAAGGGTGGTATTTGATTCGTCTGTCTATCCTGAGCGAAATCCGAACTGAGAGCATCGAAGTGAGGATGAAGTCGAAGGACCCCGCTCGCGTATCCTTTGCCATGCTGATTCAGGGAATTTCAACCCCAACATTTTCGTAGAAATTCCTAAAGCTACATGGGAGAAGACAAACCCTCGTGGTATA
>DAHUXF010000812.1 GCA_027307295.1 Acidobacteriaceae bacterium | reverse complement strand
CATCATTTAGAAGTGGGGCCGTGAGTGCGTTTGGGTGGTAGAATCTCGTACGGATGTCCTCGTTATTGCTTGGCCAGGTGGACATCGTCGCCCGAGAAGAGCCGCAGAGCACTTCATGGGCAGTGACAAGGATCTGTGGAAATCTATGAATACTTCCACATTTACTTACACAGTTTCACAATCGTTGTCTTGGATGAAAAAGACATAGAATGTGAAATAAGCTGTAGAATCAAGCACTTCCACGAAGAGCCGGGATGGCGGAACTGGCAGACGCAGCGGACTCAAAATCCGCCGGTACTTGGTACCTTGCAGGTTCGATTCCTGTTCCCGGCACCAGCAGTTTTGGTCCTTTCCGTCGTTGACCTCCGCGCTAGCCACCGAAACGCTCTCTGTCTCATTCCGATAGAATGATTCCGATCATGAATACCCTCGAGCAGATCGCAGCACGTGAACGGCAGTTTTTATTGCAGACCTATAACCGATATCCCGTCGTATTCAGCCGTGGCAAGGGCGTTTTTCTTTATGACATCGAAGGAAAGCGATACCTAGATTTTGTTTCCGGGCTGGGGGTGAATGCGCTGGGCCACG
>DAHUXF010000811.1 GCA_027307295.1 Acidobacteriaceae bacterium | reverse complement strand
CACCGCCTACTTGCACGGAGATGGGTGCGTCATTCTGGTCGGTGATGAGAAAACAGAGCTGTCCGGAAGCAAGCTTGACGCCGTTGATGTCCTGTATGCTGGATGCGGTGACCGTGGTAAGGTTCTGCGCGTGCGTGGGCAGAGCGAACAGAATAAAGAGAGCGAACAGGAAGATACGTTTCATAGGGGCTCCAAAGGAAGCAGTCAGCAGTCAGCATTCAGCCCGTGCGGCATTCATGCGGGCCGGTGATGGTAGGCGATGAAGCAAGAGAGCAAATAGCAATTGGCAGTTGGCAAGGCCATCAGCGCACAGCAATCAGCATTCAGCACACAGCCCGTGCGGTGTGAATGGGGCTGGAACTCAAACCAGTCCCGCGTGAGCGGGACGAATCGTAGTAGCCCGCCGTTTCAACGGCGGGAAAACTGTACGGTAAAACAAAGTCCCCTTCAGGGGACGACTGGAGCGCGCTAGCTTGAGGCTGGTTTCGGGTGCTCTTTAGATTGCTGTGCTCAACGCGATAGAATTCGCGCACTGGTTCAGCCGTCCCTGGGACTAGCCCTTGTTGTGCCTTTTCCCGCCGTTGAAACG
>DAHUXF010000810.1 GCA_027307295.1 Acidobacteriaceae bacterium | reverse complement strand
TAATTACCTACTTCGTGAAGAAGTTGAGAACTCCCTTGACGCCGGCCTGAAGGACGCTGTCCACGATCGCGAAATAGCCGGCGAACAGGAACACGGAGACGATCACCACGGCGGTCGTGCTTTCCACCTGCTTGCGATTCGGCCAGGTCACGCGGCGCATTTCCAGCTTGAGTTCGTTGATGTATTCCTTGGTCCCTTCGAGCCAGTTCTTCTTTTCGTCTGCCATCTCGTACTCCCAATTGATCACTCGCGTTCGCCGTTGTCGGGCGCGAGCGAGGGGCTGGCAGGGGCGGAGGGATTCGAACCCCCACTCGCGGTTTTGGAGACCGCTGGTCTGCCGTTAAACCTACGCCCCTAGTTCAAGCCCCTGAACCACCGGGGCCGTCACTTCATTCTACTTGATTTCCTTATGGGGTTGGTGCTTGCGGCAATACGGGCAAAACTTCTTCAGTTCGATCCGCTCGGTCGTGGTCTTCTTGTTCTTGGTGCTCGAATAGTTCCGGTTCTTGCACTCGGTGCATTGGAACGTGATGATATCTCGAGGCATTTTCGCTCTCCTACTTAATGATCTCGGTTACCGTGCCGGCGCC
>DAHUXF010000080.1 GCA_027307295.1 Acidobacteriaceae bacterium | reverse complement strand
ACCAACTGGGCAAACGCCGTCAGGTTGAACCATGAGCCGGTGGAATCTTTGTGCACAAATTCCTCTTGCCGGGCTTTGGGCAACGGGAAGCATAGTTCGTCGCGGCAGACGCCCTGGGGTTTCACTTCAAAACGGGTGGCGCGCTTGAGATCAGCATTCGTAATCCAGAGCTGGCTTGAATCTATGCGCGCGTTGGGTATCGGGCTGGCCACATCGTCATAAACAATGGTGGCGCGGACTTCCTTGCCCCTTGCTGGCAGCACTGTCAATACCAGCAGAAGAAGCAGGCCGGAGGAAAAGCCATCTTTCATTTTTCTTGCCTTTCGCTTTCTGACTTTCACTTCTGAACTTCTAAAATCGGACGCTCATGGGAGTGCACAACCTGTTGCATGGCCTTGAGTCCCAAATCGCGCAACAGACCGGAGTCTTCGTCCGGCGCGGGATTGGGAGTGGTCAGGAGCCTTTCACCGGTGAAGATTGAATTGGCCCCGGCCAGGAAGCATAACAGGATGGCTTCACGCGACATCTGCTTGCGTCCGGCGGCCAGCCGCACCATGGAATCCGGCATCAGGATGCGCGCGCAGGCAATGGTGCGGACCATGATCAGCGGATCAAGATCAGGCGAGTCCTCCAGCGGCGTTCCGTCCGCGCGGACCAGCATGTTGATAGGCACGCTTTCTGGATGCGGATCCAGCGTTGCCAGTTGATGCAGAAGTCCAATGCGGTCGTCCTCTGATTCGCCCATGCCCAGAATTCCGCCGCAACAAACCGTGATGCCGGCTTTGCGGACTGCGGCAATGGTATCCAGGCGCTCCTGATATGTGCGCGTGCTGATAATCCGGGAATAAAACTCCGGCGACGAATCCAGGTTGTGGTTGTACGCCGTAACTCCGGCTTCTTTCAGCTGCCGGGCCTGGGATTCAGTCAGCATGCCCAGCGTGCAACACACCTCCATCTCCAGGGCGGCCACGGCGCGCACCGTTTCCAGCACCGAATCAAATTCACGTCCGCTGGGGGCCTGCCGCCAGGCGGCGCCCATGCAGAAACGTGTAGCGCCGTCAGCTTTTGCGC
This sequence comes from Acidobacteriaceae bacterium, assembly GCA_027307295.1. Lineage (GTDB taxonomy): Bacteria > Acidobacteriota > Terriglobia > Terriglobales > Acidobacteriaceae > Angelobacter. Next base: position 8,684 of record DAHUXF010000080.1, on the reverse strand, counting down.
GGCGCGCAGCGGGAAGAATTGCATCGCAATTCATCAGCGGTTCGCGCTCCACGCCGGCGGAGTAGTGCGCGCTCTGGGGACAATAGGCGCAATCCTCAGGACATCCGCCGGTCTTGATGGAAAGCAGACGGCACATCTGCACTTCATTGGCAGGATGAAACCTGCGGTGCTGGGTTTGCGCTTGCAGCAGAAGGTCGATGAAAGGCTGATGATAAAGAGCAGCAACTTGCTGTCGCGTCCAATCCGTTCGCATGGGTGCCTATTATAAATGTGCGCTGGCGATGTCTGTGAAGTGGGCCTCAACGTGCCCAAAAGCCGAACAATACAGATTTTGGGAGCCTGGGATGCTCCCTCTCGAAATCAACCGGCAATCCCAATGTTTTCTGCTCTTTGGTCACAAAACAACACAACTTTTTGGGCCACTCTGGGTCAGCAACAAAAGTAATCATGTTGCTACCTCTGTACTCTCGCCGATAACAAGCTTTCCATTTACAGTAGCTTACCCCGGAAATGCTTGCGCCAGAGACAGCGTGTTGAAGGGGCAGGATGCGTCGATTGCAAAAGTACTTTTTGTTGTTCGGGCTGATGGCGACTGCCGGCTTTGCGGCCGCTCAACCTGCGCCTGGGCTGAATAATATGGCAGCCGCCGTGACCCTGGCTTCACCGGCGATGATGCCCATGTTCATCAAGCCGGTAGTTGTTCCCTGCTCAAGACCAACGGAACCCTTCGATGTGGATGACTACAGCGGGCCGCTCAATCAACTGGTTTCACGCTTTTCCCAGCGTATTGAAAAGACGACGGTCCATATTCCCCGGCATCACGGCATCAAACCCTGCTCGTTGAGCTCCGCCGACAAGTTCCATATGTTTGTAGAAAGCACGTCCGATCCTATCAACTATGTTGGCGCGGCATGGGACGCCGGCATAGCCCAGTTGGACCGCGATGATCCCAGCTACCAGCAGGGCGCATCCGGATATGGCAAGCGTTACGGCGCCGCCGTAACAGACAACGTTGCCAGCGATTTTTTCGGCATCTTTCTTTATCCTTCACTTTTCCATCAGGACCCGCGCTATTACCGCCTGGGACAAGGGTCCGCGCAACTGCGGCTTGGCCACGCTCTGGCCCATAGATTTGTGACGCACAGTGACTCAGGGACCAACATGCCGAACTACTCTGAATGGTTTGGAACAGTAAGTTCAAAAGCATTGACCAACCTGTATCATCCGGGGAACCAGCGGGGATTTGCTCCCACGGCAAGCCGGGTTGGGTTCAGCGTGGCCAATGATATGGCATGGGACGTATTGCGCGAGTTCTGGCCGGAGATTGCTCATAAATTCAGGCTTCCGTTCCGCACGCATAACGAACCTTATTCCGTGATTGTGCCGGCGCGGCCTGCTATTACCAGGCCATCCGTTGCTGCGGACAGTGTTCCAACGGAAAGTGAAGCAGTTCGATAAGCACCCGCCCAAGATTGACCGCTGATTCACACTGATGACACTGATTGCAAAAACAGATGTGGCCGCGAATTCACGCGAATGAACACGAATTGAAACAAGCACAATTTTTTGCGCAACAAAAACTCTTGCAATATTGTTCTCTGTCGCCGAAGTTTTTCTACTTCCCAATCCGTGTTTATCCTCGGCGAGCTTTACAGTAAAAAATGCACCACTGATTCCCACTGATAACACTGATTGCAAGAACAGATGTAGAGCGGTTTTATGATTGCCGTAGACCATCGCGTGGAAGCACAGGGTCCCTCTGGCCTACTCGCGCGCTGATGACGGCGCGCGCTCGCTTAACGGCCCGTCGGGAAGACGAATTTTGAGAACGACGGGCGTTGTCGTGCGATCCTCCGGTCCCGGCGATGTGCTTTTGTTTCTTGAATCAGTGTCATCAGTGCGAATCAGTGGTAAATTTTGCAAAAAAAGACGGCGCAATGAGCGCCGTCTGATCGAAACACACAAATGAAGCCTAGAAAGTGAACTTTGCCGCCAGCTGGAACTGGCGTGTATTGAATGCAGTTCTGGGAGCGCCCACGCCGCCGCTGGGACCGCTGGCGCCATCGCCGAAGTGCCTGGGCACGGGGAGTCCGGGAACAAAGTCCGGCGCACCATACACAGAAAACACTTCATCCACATTAGCGTGGTTGAGCAGGTTGAAGGCGTCCACGGAAAGATTCAGCACCTTCCGTTCGCCCAGATGGACAGCCCGGGACAAGCGCATGTCCACGGTTTGCAGGTTGCTGCCGCGATAACTGTTGCGCGGCGAGTTGCCCACGCGGTCCGTCACCGGATTGCCGTCATTATTGGCGTCAAAGCCAACAAAGAGAGTAAACGGCCTGGCCGACTGCAAGGTAACAATGCTGCTCAACTGGAAGTTGCGCAGGAAGGAATCCTGAGGCGCATCCGCCACAAAGTTGGCCACAAAACGGTGGCGCGCATCCTGATTGGAGTTGGCACGCTCCAGGTTGCGCTGCGCGTTGGATTGCGGCGTGCTGACAAAGGTGACAAAGGTGCCGTCATCCAGTGTGTGGGACAACGTGTAGTTCGCATTCAGCGTGAAATACTTGCCCGCCTTCTCGATGGCTTGCAGCGTCAACCCGTGATAAATCGAGTTGCCGGTGGAGTCAGTGAAATAGAAGATGCCATTGGTTCCAGGCGACCCTCCGGGCGGCGCGGGAATGTTTGGATCGCGGATGGCAAAAGCGTAAATGTCTTTGCCGGTTCCGGGCTGCACGCTCACCGGCGGCCCTACATTAAGGTCGATGGGACGCACCAGTTTGTGTCCGGCAACAAATAGATACCCCGCACTGATGGTAAGACCTTTGCCAAGCGTGCGGTCAATTTCCAGGTTGGCCTGCTCCGTATACGGCGTGCGCAGGTTGCGATCCACGGTAGTGCCGCCCTGGGCAAACAGGGAGTTGTTGGGGAATGATCCGCTGTTGATCAGGTTCTCAAAAGCTGAGGTCAGCAGCGGCGGTGGCACTGTTCCCGGCGGCAACGGTGAACCGGGCGGTGGCGTGAGGCATCCGGCAATCACGCAGGGCGCAGGCAAAAAGATGCTGTTGAGCAGGTACGTTCCCGTGGTCTGGTTTTTGGATGTAGGCAGTCCGGCAATCACCGGCGGGCGCTGCGGCGCAGGCACAAAGAAGAAGCTCAGGCTGTACTTGTCTCTGAAGATGCCGAACCCGGAGCGAATCACGGTCTTGGAATCCGGCGCGTATGCGAACCCGACGCGCGGTTGGAAGTTGTTATGGTCACCGTTTACAAAGAAGCCCAGCCCGGCTTCAACGTCATACCGCAAGCCATAATTCACCGTGAGCTTGGGCGTAACGCGATACTGGTCCTGGGCAAAGAAACCAAAATAGCTGTGGTTCAGGTTAACGAAAAAATTTGGTGCCTGCGATGCCAGAAACGCATTCTGCCAGGTTGTGGGAACCGACGGCGAGGCGGCGTTCGGGTTGAACGGGCCGGGACCGATCGGCGCGCCCCAGAAAAACGCTGCCAGACAGGGAGCAACTAGTCCCACCAGCGGCGGAGGGCAAGGGGCTGCTCCCCAATTCGGCTTGCTGGAGACCAGCAGGTCATCGAGGCTGGGAAATATAATGCGCGCCGGAGTGAAACCCGGCCAGATTACAAAGTTACGGACGTAGTCCGTATCAAAACCAAACTTGGCATAATGCTTGCCGTGGACCAGGGAGAACGTGTCCGTGCCCTGGATTCGGGTTTCGTTATAGCGGTCAAACGCGCCAAAGTTGTGGCCAAAAAGCAGCAGGTTCGGGACATCCAGATTGGGCTGGCCCGTAACTCCAAGAAAGCCATAATTCCGCCGCGCCCACTGCACCAGCACTGAATTGACCTTGTTCTCACTTAATGTCGTGCTCAGGGTGCCAACCAAATCCTGGTCGCGCAGAGAGCCGTTGCGTCCGCTGCTGGGCGCGCCGATGCCGCCGCCATCCAGAGTCTCACCCACCAGCATGTTCAGGTTGGTAGCATCCTGAATCGAGTAGCGCGCGGAAAGGTGGTTACGGTCATTGAACTGGTGATCGACTTTGAGAAAGCCGTTGTCGACGTCTGCAGTTTTAAGCAGGTTCAGACTTTCCGGCGCAATGCCCAGACTGCTTTTTAACGCGTTGATAGCGCTCAAATTGCTGACCAGCAGGCCAGGAAACTGTGGCGATTGCGCCCGGCGCTGGCCTTCATAGTTGACGAAATAAAAGGTCTTGTCTTTGCTCAGCGGGCCACCCAGCGTGGCTCCAAACTGGTTTTGCCGGAATGTATCAAAACCAGACTGCGTGAGCAGTGGTTTGGCATTGAGCTTGTTGTTCATGAAATATTCGTAGACTGAGCCGTGAACGCCATTGGTCCCGGACTTGGTAACGATATTCACGATTCCGCCCAGCGCACGCCCGTATTCAGCGGAAAAACTGTTATTGACCACGCGGAATTCGCTCACCGCCTCCTGCGAGGGCGTGGCCCGCTGGGAACCGGTGGCGGAATTGATGTTGTCCGCTCCATCCACCGTCACGCTGTTGTTCAGATCGCGCTGGCCGCCAAAGGAGATGCGCGTCACCGTTGGGTCCGTAAACGTGGATTGCAGGCTGGTGCGCCCTGTAGTTACACCCGGACTGAGCAGGGCGAAATCGGTAAACAGCCTGCCCGCTATGGGAAGCGACTGTATCTGTTGCGTCTCCACCACCTGGCTGACCTCAGTGCGCGTGGGCTCAATTACCGGGGCATCCGTGCTGACCGTGACCTCCTGCGTGGTGCCGGCGACATTCAGGCCAACATCAATGGTTGCCACCTGGGCCACACGTAAAGTGATCCCGGTGCGCGAGTATCTGGCAAACCCCTGCGACTCCGCGGTGAGTTCGTAATTTCCAGGAGGAATATTGGTAAAAATGTAAAAACCTACGCTGTTGGAAGAAGTCTTATAAACCTGGTTGGTATCCACATTATGGAGAGTAATCGCAGCTTTCACGATGACGCTTCCGGTCTGATCGTGGACAGAGCCGTTCAATTGGGCTTCCGCCGAGCTGACTTGCGCGGACGCACTGCTATGGAAAAAAGCAAAAACAAGGACGAGCACAAATGTGGCCCAGATACGTTTCATCGTACCTCCGTTGAAAATGGTGTCTCACGAACGTTCGTTCGGAATATTGCCTGAATATTAAATATAGCTATCCTAATGCGCGGCGGCATGTCTGGCCGGGCCATTGTCTCTCAGGCCGATGAAATGTCAAGAAAATTTTAATGTTGAAACGATTTGGTTTCGGCCAGAGCCGCCAATGCAACAATGCGGAGATGCTTTTCACCAGCGCGGTTCGACATGCCTGGAAAACAAATACACAGACCATACAAATCGCTGCCTAAGGCAGCATTCCACAAAGATGCTGTTCATGACTTGGGCGCAGGTGTGTTTGTCACCACCAGCGTTGGCTGATCATATAACTGTATGCGGACCGTCAATGCCTTGCGCCCCTCAAATGCAGACCTGCCTATAGGATAGGCAAAGATAGCGGTGCCTGTGAATGAAGTTTTAGTGGGAATCTTCAGGTCTTCTTTCAGCCAATCGGCCCGCGCCGCCTCCAGATCAGGAAAAGCCTGCATATAACGCGGCGCATCCATGGAAGGCGCAGCGTTATCATTGTATTTCTTGCCGTCGGGAGCTTCCACCTCTGCGCTGATGCTCTTGATCCACAGCGGCTTCTCAATCTTGTTCTCGATTTTTACCTGGATGGCGACCATGGTATTCCCCTGCTGGTCCGCCGTGACCACCTTCGTCACCTCCATGCCTGCGCTGGGCTTGGTGCGGTTAGAAAGCACAATCACAGAAACCAGGACAGCCACAATGGCCGTTGCAACCAGCAGCGGCACGATGGGAGGCAGCGTCCACTTCGCGCTATCAAATTCCTCCGTGATAGATGGATGCCCGGCATTGATTTCTGGCGCTGGTGCTGCCGCTTTGGCCGGTGGCTTGGCCGGGGGAGGAGGAGTTGGCATTGCATTGTCTGGCATAAGGTTGCTCCAAACACAGAATACTCTTCCTGAGATGCCAAAATCACTTAGGGAGCGAGAAGTTCTTCTTCGGGCCTTCTGGTACGGACTCTTTTGGTACGCCCTTCAGGATGCTTCCTCCAGCAACGGGAGTACACGACGCATCATTTTGGCAAAATGCGCGGCTGGAAGCGTATTAAGAACGTCCTGCTTGCCGAGCCATGCACGCCGCAACTGCATCACGCCGTAGCGCACATTTTCTATGTGTGACGTATGATGAGCGTCCGTATTAACCACAAACTTCACGCCTTTAGCTTTGGCCATGCGCAAGTGCTGGTCACGCAGGTCCAACCGGTCAGGATAAGCATTGTGCTCCATGGCCACCCCGGCCTTGGCCGCAGCGGAAAAAACCTTGTCATAGTCAAAGACGAAGCCTTCCCGCCGCAACAACATCCGCCCGGTAGGATGGCCCATGATGGACGTGTTGGGATTTTCAATCACGCGCAGCAGACGGTCGGTCATCTGCGCCGGCTCCTGATTGAAATGCGAGTGCACGCTGGCAATCACCAGGTCCATCTGCTCCAGCACGGAATCAGAAAGATCAAGTTCGCCCTCGGCCAGAATGTCCACTTCAATACCCGCAAAAATGCGGATGCCCTCAATCTGCTTTGCAGCGGCGCGAATCTTCCTGATATGCGCTTCCGCGCGCTTATCATCCAGGCCATTGGCAAAGGCCAGGTTCTTGGAGTGGTCCGTAATGGCCATGTATTTGTAGCCATGCTGGCGCGCCGCCAGGGCCATTTCTTCAATCGTGCATTTGCCGTCAGTTTCAACGGTATGCATGTGTACGTCGCCCTGCAAATCAGCCAGGGTAATAAGTTCCGGCAGTTTGTCTTCCGCGGCGGCCTGGATTTCACCGCAGTCTTCCCGCAACTCAGGCGGGATAAATGCCAGGCCGAGTTTTTTGTAAATCTCTTCTTCGGTTTTGCCGGCCACGCGCTTGTTGTCTTCCACGCGCACCAGGCCATATTCATTCAGGGTATAACCCTGTTTGAGCGCCCGCTGGCGCAGCGTGACATTGTGGTTCTTGGATCCGGTGAAGTACTGCATAGCAGCGCCAAAGGAATCCGGCAAGAGCAGGCGCACATCCACTTGCATGCCGCTGCGCAGCTTAAAGCTGACTTTGTTCTCGCCTTTGCCCAGGACTTCCAGAATCCCAGGAAAACTCAGGATGCGCTCAATCACCTTGTTGCGCTGGGCATCGTTATCGCAACACTTTCCGGTAACCAGCAGATCCAGATCGCCCACGGTTTCGCGGCCCCGGCGCAATGATCCGGCGGGCGTGACTTTTTCAACGCCGGGAAGGTCCTTGAGGAAGTCCGTGATCTTGCGCGCGATGTCATCGGCAACGCTGAGGAGAAACCGCCCGGTAAGCTGACGGTAACTTTCAATGGCTTTGAGGATTTTCTGCTCTGACTTTTCGCTGAGCCGCGGCAGCGTGCGCAACTTGCCTTCACTCGCCAGTTTGGCGACTCCGTCCACATCGCATACCTGAAACGCGTCCCAGATCAGGGCAATCGTCTTAGGCCCCAGGCCGGAAATCTTAAGCAGCTCCAGCATGGATGGACGGAATTTCTGCAACATCTCTTCATGCGAGGCAAGCTTGCCCTCCGTCATCAACTCGCGGATGTTGGCGGCCATGCCTTTGCCAATGCCGGGGATTGCAAGCAGGGCCTTTTCATCCTGATAAATTTCCGCTACCTGCTGCGGCCAGCCTTCAAGGGCCTCAGCCGCGCGCTCATACGAGCGTATACGGAATGGGTCGGCGGAAGCGACCTTCATCAGGTCAGCGGTTTCATAAAAAATGGTGGCTATGGCTTTGTTGTCCATGGTTTGTCAGAAATCTCAATAGCCTGAAGTCTCTATGGTATCGATGATCTTAACAAGAGAACAGGAGCGGGATGCAGAGACGTAAAAAGAACATCGAAAACGCAGCTGTAGGATTTTTCTGAAAATCACACGCCGCTCTGGATGCCAGAGAGAATGCGCCAGGTGCGGTGTAAAATCGCCGCCATGCCTACTATCCAAGCCAATGGCATCAACCTGTTCTATAAAGAGACTGGCAGCGGGGCGGAGACCATTGTGTTCTCCCATGGGCTGCTGATGGACCACACGATGTTTGAAGCGCAACGCGCGGCCTTTGAGAAGCGCTACAGGGTCATTGCGTATGACCATCGGGCGCAGGGCCAGTCGCAAGACCCAGGTCACGGCTATGACATGGACACGCTTACAGAAGACGCCGCCGCGCTGATCAAGGCCCTGAACGCCGGCCCCTGCCATTTTGCGGGCCTTTCCATGGGAGGATTTGTGGGCATGCGGCTGGCAGCGCGCCATCCGGAACTTTTACGAACGCTTACTTTGATGAATACCACGGCCACCAAAGAGAAGCTGGCGGCCCGCATGCGCTACAACTTCCTGGGGCAACTGATTAAAGTGTTAAGCCCAGCCCCGTTCACGCCCATTGCCGTCAAAGAACTTTTTGGACATACCACGCGCAGCAGCGCCGCCAGCCGCAAGATGCTTGAAGAGTCCACGGCCAAGCTCAAGGCGCTTCGGCCTAATATCGCGCACTCGCTGCTGGCGGTAATGAACCGGCGGGAATTCACAGGGCAGGAAATGTCAGCCAT
>DAHUXF010000809.1 GCA_027307295.1 Acidobacteriaceae bacterium | reverse complement strand
CATTCGCCGGGCTGCAAATGTGCGCGCCAGTCAAATGAGCCATGCGATGTACCGTAAGTCACGGGGAATCCGGCTGCAGTCAGGAAATCCATTTTGCCGGGAATCTTGTAAACGCGGTTTGCATCCACCACAACCTCTTCCGCATAGGCCCCTGTGCCTGTAAGGCCCATCACACGATCGCCGGTCTTCAAGTCGCTCACGCCGGGGCCAACCTCAGTCACGATGCCGGAAACTTCCATGCCCGGCGTAAATGGAAAAGCAGGCTTCTCCTGGTATTGACCTGAGATCAACAACAGATCAGCAAAGTTGATGCCGATGGCATGCACGGCAATCCGTACCGCGCCATCTCTGATGGAAGCCGGGGCCACATCTTCCACTACCAGCTTCTCTGGTCCTCCCCATTCCTTGCATAGCACAGCCCTCATACTGTCTCCTTTTTTTTGATCGGTCATTGTAATTGATTACCGGGCCTTGCAGGGGGTGCCGGAGGCTGGGTAGTGTCTCAGTTTGAAAACTACAGCTCCCCCTCTGTCTTGGTGAGCGAAGCCCAACGACCTGAGCTTGCGAAGGGAGAGGGCGAGTCGAAACCAT
>DAHUXF010000808.1 GCA_027307295.1 Acidobacteriaceae bacterium | reverse complement strand
GGACTCCTGGTGCGTGCCCTTCTGATCCGAACAAACGCACGGCTCTAAAATATTACCTGCTCAACCCGAACGCCCGCGAATGGAACCGCAAAGATTCCCGCAAATGCTGCGACACGAACTGCCAGTCATGCTGGCCAGGATAGATGTGCGCTTCATGGGGCACGTGCCGCTCTGTAAGCAGCTTATCCAGTTGGCGCAAACCTGCGTCAAAGCCAAAATCATCATGGTCGCCGCAATCAAAATAAATCTTCAAGCCTTGCAGCCGGGACGAGCGCGCAAAGATGAACGGGCTGTTCGCTTTCCAGAATTCTTCATTCACTGGGGAACCAAATGCTGTTCCCAGAAAAGCTGTCAGCCCTGTTTCGCCTGAACCGTGAGGCAACTGCTGCAGCAGAGCAGGCATGTGCGCCCCCACGGAGACAAACATCTGCGGATATTTGAAGGCCATTCGCAGGGCGCCGTATCCGCCCATGGAGACCCCCTCAATCGCCCGTCCGGACCTGACGCCCGCCAGATGGAAGCGGCGCTCCATCAGCGGCACAAACTCCCGGACAAAAAAATCTTCATACAGAATATGACCATCGCGGGAGT
>DAHUXF010000807.1 GCA_027307295.1 Acidobacteriaceae bacterium | reverse complement strand
CTCCGAAAGAATCGCTCATCGTCTCCTGCGTGACTCAGGGGATGAAGAACAAGGAAATCGCGCTGCGCGTCGGCACCACCGAACAGGTAGTCAAGAATTACCTGCGCAAGGTGTACGACAAGCTGGGCGTGGCAGACCGCCTGGAACTGGCCCTGTTCTGCCTGCACAACCGGGTGCTCGACGGAAGTGTAAAAGCGGCCGCCGCAGCAGCAGCGCCGTCATCCGGAAACGGCAGCGCTCCCAGCGTGTTACCGGTCAGCACAGAGGAATCCCCAAAAATTTCCTAGCCGGATCAGTTCACCGATCTTCACTTCACCGATCTTCACTTCGCCGACCTTCACCCTCGCCGATCTTGAGTTCTCCCCCATGCGCAAGTTGCGGTTTCCCCACATGGGCCATAGAATCGGAGAGCAGGATTCTCGGGTTGCGTCCCAGGCGCCAACCGCTTCCCGCAGCAAAACCCCTCAGGAGAGATGGCCGAGTGGCTGAAGGCGCACGCTTGGAAAGTGCCCGTTCACTTGGTTACCAAGAATCACAATCTGACCTAATGGGCTTCACCGTCGAGCGGTTGGCGGTGTTTCCGTGCCGATGGTG
>DAHUXF010000806.1 GCA_027307295.1 Acidobacteriaceae bacterium | reverse complement strand
CAAAAATTCCGTTAGCGGCGGCGCCCAAGAGCGGCAGGAGCGGGATGATCCAGAGATAAGAGAGAACCGGCATCAGTCTTTCAGCGAATCCACGTTTTCCACGTTGAGAGTTCCCCGGTTGCGGTGAATGAGGATAATAATCGCCAGTCCCACGGCGGCCTCCGCGGCGGCCACGACGATCACGAAAAAGACGAACACCTGCCCCTGCAGCTGGCCGAGCAACCGGCTGAAGGAAACGAAAGCCAGATTGACGGCGTTGAGCATCAGCTCAATGGACATGAAAATGGTGAGAATGTTGCGTTTGGAAATAAACGCGATCACGCCCAATCCGAAGAGCACAGCGCTGAGCACCAGAAAATATGAAGTCGGAACCACAACTCCCCCAGAGTATTTCAGGCCGAAGAAAGCAGGCCTTAGTCGGACTCTTCACGGCGCGCCAGGACCAGGGCGCCCAGCAAAGCGATCAAAATCAAAAAGGACGTCAGCTCAAACGGAAACACGTACTCGCGGAAAAGCAGCGCCGAAAGATCGCGCGTGGACACCATTTCCGGCGGCGCCCCGCCGAGGTGCGAGCTCGCGCGCCCAATCCAGTAG
>DAHUXF010000805.1:309-595 GCA_027307295.1 Acidobacteriaceae bacterium | reverse complement strand
CTCCGTCTCGTACGACGGCCCCCACACCTCCCGCAGCAGCTGCCGCTGGGTGACCAGCCGGCCGCTGTTGCGCACCAGGATCTCCAGCAGCTGCCACTCGGTCGGGGTCAGCCGGACATCCTCGCCGTCGCTCCTGGTCACCTGCTTGGCCGCCAGGTCGAGCTCTGAGTCCAGCCTGGCCCACCGGCCCTCGGCCCGCAGGGTATCCAGGGAGGCCAGCCTGGCGACCAGGTCACTGACTCTCGGCGGGCTGGGCAGCGCGGCCGCGGCGATCTTGGCCGCGGCC
>DAHUXF010000805.1:0-299 GCA_027307295.1 Acidobacteriaceae bacterium | reverse complement strand
ACCACCTGTTTCGCCGCCAGGTCCACGGTGAAGTCCGCCGTCGCCACCACCGGCTCGTCCGGCGCGGGCGCCGCCCGGCGGACCGCCGCCCGCAGCCGGGCCAGCAGCTCGTCCATGCCGAACGGCTTGGTCACGTAGTCATCGGCGCCCGCGTCCAGCGCCGCGACCTTCTGGCTCTCCTGGCCCCACGCGGACAGCACGATGATCGGGATCGAGGTCCAGCCGCGCACTCCGTGGATCACCTCGGTGCCGTCCATGTCCGGCAGCCCCAGGTCCAGGATGATCACGTCGGGGCGGTC
>DAHUXF010000804.1 GCA_027307295.1 Acidobacteriaceae bacterium | reverse complement strand
ACTTGCATGGAGTCAAAATGGCTCACGGAAAATGCGGATGGAAGCGGGGCGAACAGCGCGAACCAAAACCTGGCAGGAAATACCGAGGTGCTAGCCTGCCATTTTCTTCGTCCTTATTATATGGATCCCCGCCACCCGTCCAGGCTGCCCTACGGCTCGCTGCGCTCGGCCTGGACGGGGCCCGGCCGTGATCCGAGGGGACTTACTTATACGAGAAAATGGCAGGCTATGTTCTGACACGACTTTGGTTACCCCTCCCGTTGGTCGGGACCGAACATCGTGGAAAATACGATCAAAATGAATGTTGCTCTTGACACCAACCGGCCTTCTCATGGAAGGGACGGAATCGAACCGCCGACGCCAGCCTTTTCAGGGCTGCGCTCTCCCAACGCAGCAACTGTGCCTTTATTGTCAAGTGGCAGATTGTCTAATGTCCGCCAACCAGACGGCGTGAACCGCCTTCGAGTGTGCGCGAAAGTGTGCTCGAAATAGATTCTGCGGCTTCTGCAACGAGCGGAAGCAGGCGCCCCGAATCCTTGTAAGCCATAGATAACACCCGCACGCATGCGACCTATAGAAAACGGCCACGTGTTTGG
>DAHUXF010000803.1 GCA_027307295.1 Acidobacteriaceae bacterium | reverse complement strand
GAGTTCCATGTCAGCGCCGCCACTCGTCGATGAGGTTGGCGATGAGTCCGCTCCAGCCAGTCTGGTGGCTGGCGCCAAGTCCCTTCCCGGTGTCGCCGTGATAATACTCGTGAAACAGGATCAGGTCGCGCCAGTGCGGATCATTCTGCATCTTCAGGTACTCACCAGAAGATGGACGACGGCCCGCGGCATCGCGCGTGAAAATCGAGATCATGCGGTTGGCAAGTTCCTCCGCGAACTGCGAGGGCGTGACCGTGCGACCGTCGCCTGTAACCTGAAGTTCGTCGCCCAAGGCCTGCCCAAATCGAACCAGAGAATGGATCAGCAGGTAACAGGTCGGAAACCAGATGGGGCCGCGCCAGTTGGAATTCCCGCCCTTGACCTTGACTTCCGCCTCTCCCGGCTCATAACCGACCGAACGCCCGGAGAATTCGAACGGATGATGCTCGTGATACTTGGAGATACTTCTTAAACCATAAGATGAGAGGAACTCCCCGGGATCGGAAAGGCGGTGCATGAGGCGTGCAAATTGTTCGGGAGCCGCAATCGAGAGCACGTAGCGCTCGCCGTCGCGCCCTTCGCGATAGCAAGCATCGC
>DAHUXF010000802.1 GCA_027307295.1 Acidobacteriaceae bacterium | reverse complement strand
CTAACGGCCCGAAACATGGACGTGTATCCAGCGTAGCGCGACTACGAGCCCTACCACACGCGGCATTGCGGCGCGCGCACCATCGGCTGTCCCGCCTTGCAGGAAAATGCTTTCTGAAACTCCGGCATGTTGCGCAGTACTCCGTTCACACGCCACTTGCCCGGCGAATGCGAATCCACGCGGACCAGCATTCTCGCTAGTTCCGGGGTGGTGTTCTGGCACCAGACGCGGCCAAAGCTCAGAAAGAAGCGCTGATCGGGCGTGTAGCCTTCAATCTTTCTGTCAGGATCTTCTTTGGCTTGCGCCATGAGGTCATGCAGCGCCATCAGAGCGATGCGCGCGCCGCCGTTGTCCGCGGTATTTTCACCCAGCGTGAGCTTGCCGTTCAAGTGCAGATCATCCACGGCCACAAATGAACTGTACTCATCGGCAATGCAGCCCGTACGCTTATCGAATTCCGCGCGGTCCGCGTCTGTCCACCAGTTGCTCAGGTTTCCTTCAGCGTCAAACTTGCTGCCCTGGTCGTCAAAGCCATGGGTGAGTTCATGGCCAATGACCACGCCGATGCCGCCAAAGTTCACGGCGTCATCCGCAGTCC
>DAHUXF010000801.1 GCA_027307295.1 Acidobacteriaceae bacterium | reverse complement strand
ACGACCTGGAGAAAGTCAAGGAACGCATCCTGGATTACCTCGCAGTGAAAAAGCTCCAGCCGGGCATGAAGGGGCCGATCCTGTGCTTCATCGGCCCCCCAGGCGTGGGCAAGACTTCGCTGGGCAAATCCATCGCGCGTTCGCTGGGACGCAAATTCGTGCGCATCGCCTTAGGCGGCATGCACGACGAAGCGGAGATCCGCGGCCATCGTTGCACCTACATCGGCGCGCTGCCGGGGCGCATCATCCAGACACTGCGCCGCGCGGGAACCAACGATCCCGTGGTCATGCTGGACGAGGTGGACAAGCTGGCCTCGGACTGGCGCGGCGATCCGTCGTCGGCGCTGCTCGAGGTGCTCGACCCCGAGCAGAACTCGACCTTCAACGACCACTATCTGGAGGTCGATTACGATCTGTCGAACGTGATGTTCATCACGACCGCGAATACGCTGAATATTCCGGGGCCGCTGATGGACCGCATGGAGATCATCCGGATCGCGGGCTACACCGAGAACGAGAAGGTCGAGATCGCGCGCAAGCATCTGATCCCGGCCGCGATCGCCAAGCACGGCCTCAACGAAAAGGAATGGGCGATCGAT
>DAHUXF010000800.1 GCA_027307295.1 Acidobacteriaceae bacterium | reverse complement strand
TCATGGCGCCAGCAGCACCCGTTACTTAACACCTGTTCATTTGCAAGCACCGTGGCGCACTTCGGACACCAGTTCACCTTGCTCTTTTTGCGATAGACCAGCCCTTGCTCGTAGAGCTTGAGGAAGAACCACTGGTTCCACTTGTAGTACTCAGGCAAGCATGTGGCCACTTCACGCGACCAGTCATATGCAAAGCCAAGGCGCTTCATCTGCTTCTTCATGTGCGCTATGTTGGAAAGCGTCCACTGCTTAGGTGGAACATTGTTTTTTATAGCGGCATTTTCCGCGGGAAGGCCAAACGCGTCCCAACCCATGGGATGCAGCACGTTGTAGCCATTCATCCACATGTAGCGGGCCAGCGCGTCGCCAATGGAATAATTGCGGACGTGTCCCATATGAAGCGCGCCGGAGGGATACGGCAGCATTTCCAGCACATAATATTTTTTGCGCTGGCTGCCCGGAGGATCGGCGGCATAGAGCGCGGGTTCGGAGTTTTCGATCACCAGCAGTCGCGCGGCACCGAAAGTCACGACACGGTCGCAAATCTCCGAGCCGATCGAACCACCGCCACCGGTGACGATGACCGCCTTGTCTTTCACCAG
>DAHUXF010000007.1 GCA_027307295.1 Acidobacteriaceae bacterium | reverse complement strand
GCTGATGCTGATCTTGTATTTGCGCGGCAGATTGTAAAACTCAGGGTTGTTGACCAGATGCTGCGTTACTTCTTCCACCAGCGGTGAAGCGTCGCACAATTCGTGCGCGTGCAGCCCGGCCAGCGGGCAGCCCGTGATGTTCCTGGTTACGTCGCCGCAGGTCGCCATGGAGGTCAAGCCGGTGTCAAAGAGCGTCTGCAGGACATCGGGCAGGTCTTTGATCGTGATCCAGTGGAGCTGTATGTTCTGGCGCACGGTGATGTCGGCGATGCCTCCGGCGTAATTCTCCGCCAGTCCGGCAATGGCGCGCAATTGCGGCGCGGTCACAAACCCGTTCGACAAGCGTATGCGCAACATGAAATATGGCATGGATTTGCCCTCGCCGCCGGAGCCGCCGGTAACGCCGCCGCCATCGCCCTGGGTATAAACGCCCCACCAGCGAAAGTAGGTTTTGATCCAGGCTTCCGGAACAGCAGAGAGGCCCTTTTGCGCGAATTCGCGAATCTCATCCAGGCACTCCCACGGGTTCTTCTCGCTCTTCAGGCGTTCAGCGCGCTGCGCTTTGGTTTCTTTCACGGGCAAAGCTAGTGTGCTCATGTTCCTACCTTCAAAAAACTCCATAAAAGTAAAAGGCCCACCGCCTGCTCTGGCGATGGGCCCTGTTTTCCTGAATATAAGTGCGTTTTCTAGGTAACAGTTCTCCCGGCCAGAGCCATAGTGGTCGCCATGCGACAACACATACACATGTTCTGGCAGAGAACTGTCATGCAGAGAAGGTACATGCGGTGGCGCATGGGTGTCAAGAAGAGTGTGCTATCTATCCACCTGTTTCGATGTAATTCTCTGAACATTCTTACCGCTCACGCTTGAGATGTAGCGGCGGGCGCAACGATGCAAAGTTTCATTAGCCGGTCCCGTAGAACCCCTGCGCCGTGTGCTCAGGATTTAAGTCCACTCGGCCAGGTCATGCAGATCAATGAGTTACCAAGGTTTCACCCGAAAAATCCTGCTCTTGACTCTACCCATAAGACCGGGCTATAGTCCTGATTCATGCAGGTTCGCTCCAAAATCGCGGCGATGGCCATGTGTTTGACAACAAGCACAGGTACAACCACATCCATGCGACAATCGGGCGAGCCGTCAGAATAAAGAACAAGCAATCATCAAGTTCCTGACCCACTCGCCCAAAAGCGAGTGGGTTTTTTCTTGTGGCGGAAAAGTGGGTGAAAAGTAAAAGAGTATGAGCAATACCAACAATGCGGGTTATGGCTGGCGGGTCGTGGTGCCGGCCACATCGGCCAATCTTGGGTGCGCGTTTGATTGCGGCGGACTCGCTCTCAAGCTCTATCTTCGCGCCCTATTCATGCCTTCCAAGGGCGAATCGCTCAGCCTGGAATATCAGGGGAAAACGCCGGAGCGGTTTCCCCTGGATTCCTCCAACCTGGTCCTTGAGGCGTTGCGCTTTGCCGCAGCCAAGCTGGGCGCAGAACCGCCCGCTGGTCACGTGCTGGTGCAGAGTGAGATTCCCATCAGCGTTGGGCTGGGCAGCAGCGCGGCCGCTGTGATCGCCGGCCTGTTGCTGGGGGCGCGTTACAGCGAAAAAGAGGCATGCCCGGAGCAGATTCTGCGCTGGGCGGAAGAACTGGAAGGCCACGTTGACAACGCCGCAGCTGCCTACCACGGCGGCCTGGTGCTGGCGCTGTGCAACAACATTGACCGCATCGTAACCGTAAAGACGGGCTTCCCGGAAAGCATCCGCCTGGTGGTGGTCACGCCCTCCATTATGGTGCCAACGCATAAGGCGCGGCAGGCACTGCCGCAGGCTTATGACCGGGCCGATATTTTACACACGCTGCAGCGGACTGCAGTTCTTGCCGCCACATGCTTCTCCGGCCGGTTCGATCTTTTCCCTGAGCTTTTTGATGACAAGCTGCACCAGCCATACCGGCAGAAGCTGGTGCCGGGAATGGAGCAATGTCTGCGTATACGCCGCGAAGGGCTGCTCGGGGTGGCCATCAGCGGGTCCGGTTCTTCCGTGATCGCATTTGTAGTCCATGATGAAACCGGCGTGGCGCAGCAGTTGCAAAGTATTTTTACCGAAGAAGGGATGCAGACGGAAGTCCTCTTTACCTCGGCTGATAACAATGGCGCTGGGATAACACGGGAGCTGGTGCCTCTTATGGAAAGACTGGGTGGAGTTTTACAGAAGCTGGAGAAGCAGCAATGAGCAGGCGTTTGATCGTAATGAAATTTGGCGGCACGTCCGTGGGCAACGCGGCGCGCTTCCGCCAGTGCGCAAACATTATCAGCAAGGCCGCCCGGCATGACCGCGTTGTGGTGGTGGTTTCCGCCGTGGCCGGCGTGACGGACCTGATTTTTAAAACCATTGACGCTGCCAGGCGCGGTGATCCGGAAACAACTCATATGCACATGGAAAAATTTGCCAGCGTGCATCGCGAACTGGTCACCAGCCTGTTCAGTGCTGAACAGCGGACGGACGCCCACGACTATGTCACCAAAGTGCTCACGCAGCTGCAAAGCGCCTGCCATGCGCTTTCCGCCTTGCGGTCTGATATCTCAGCGCAAACGGCGGACTCGCTGGCAGCCCTGGGAGAGCGCATCTCCGCCTGGGTGCTGGCGCGTTATCTCCAGCAGTCAGGCAGCAAAGCGGAGTTTGTTGCCGCGGAAAGCGTCATACATACGGACAGCAATTTCGGCAATGCATCGCCGGAGATGGGTGCCACGCGCAGAAACTGCGCACAGGTCCTGTTGCCGATCCTTGAGCAGGACGCGGTCCCCGTGGTGGCCGGCTACAGCGGTGCCAATGCACAGGGCAAGACCACTACTCTGGGTCGCGGCGGTTCGGACTACTCGGCCACCATCATCGGCGCCGCTACCCGAGCCGACGAAGTCTGGATATGGACCGACGTGGACGGCGTGCTTACGGCTGATCCGCGCATCTGCCCGGATGCTGTCACTCTTCCCGAGATCAGTTTTGACGAAGCCATCGAACTGGCCTACTACGGCGCTAAGGTAATCCATCCCAAAGCAGCCTATCCTGCGGCGGAGGCAGGCTTCCCCGTCTGGATCAAAAATTCATTCCGTCCGGAAGTAACGGGCACCAAGATCACACATGCGGCCAAGCCGGCCAACTCTCCGGTGAAGTCGGTCACGTCTGTAAAAGAAGCGGCGCTGATCACGCTGGTCACGCGCCGTGACGTACACCCGGTCGACCTGTGGGGGCGTTTGTTTCTACGGTTGGGGCAGGAGCAGATTGAAGTCCTGTTTGCGACGCAATCTTCGCCGGAACATGCGCTCGGTCTGGTGTTGCGCAAAGAGGACGCCGAGCGCGTACTCAAGCTGATTGACACTATCTTCCGCATTGAGCTGGCGCAAGGCGTGCTGCGCCCCGTGGCGATGAACCATGAAATCGCCGTTGTGGCGGTCCTGGGCGAGTCCATGAAGGGAACATGCGGAATTCTGGGCCGCGTCTTCTCGGCGGTCGCGCGGCGCGAGATCAGCGTGATTGCCGTAGCGCAGGGCGCCAGCGAACTCAGCATCTGCTTTGCCGTGGCGGCTTCATCCGGTGCAGAGGTGGTGCGCGCCGTGCATCAGGAATTCTGCGGCCAGCCAGCGGTGAAGGTGCCCGTCAGCCTGCCGGCCAATCTTTCCGCTGCAACAGGAGCTCAATGAAGACCATGGCCAACGCGCAGGCAACCGGACACGTCATGCGGTGTGTCCATTGCGGCAAGGTGCAGGAAACGGCAGACCGAATGTTCCACTGCACGCAATGCTCAGAATTGCTGGAAGTCGTTTATCCCGAACGGGCGGACGCGCCTCGGGAATTCGGGCTTCGTCTGCGGGAAATCTGGGAAGAGCGCAGAGGCTCACCGCTTCCGGAAAATTCCAGTGGAGTATGGCGGTTTCGCGAACTGCTGCCCCGTGTGGAGCGCCAGCACATCGTTACCATGAGCGAAGGAAACACCCCGCTCATTCCGCTCAAGAAGGCCGCACGCGCCCTGCGGTTGCCTCATCTGTTGGTCAAGCATCAGGGCATGAATCCCACCGGCTCCTTTAAAGATACGGGAATCTCCGTGGCCATCAGCATCGCCAAAGCGGAAGGTTTTTCCTGGGTTTGTTGCGCTTCAACGGGAAACACGTCAGCTTCGGTGGCGGCTTACGCCGCGTGCGCGGAAATCAAGAGTTTTGTCCTGCTGCCCGCTGGACAGGTCAGCGCAGGCAAGCTGGCGCAGGCCCTGGAATATGGCGCGCACGTTCTGCAACTGCGCACAGACTTTGATGGCTGCCTCAAAGTGCTTCACGACGTAGTACGGAAATTTCCAGCCTATCTTCTCAACTCGCTCAATCCATACCGTCTGGAAGGACAGAAGACTGTAGCGTTTGAAGTGATGGAGCAGATGAACTGGACCCTTCCCGATCACGTGATTGTACCGGGAGGCAACCTGGCCAACGGTTCAGCGCTGGGTAAAGGCTTTATGGAGTTGCGCGAGCTTGGACTCATCACTTCATTGCCAAAAATTTCCATCATCCAGGCAGCAGGAGCAAATCCGCTGGTCAGGACAATGCGGGAAAACGGCGGGACCCAACTGGTGCGCGTGAACGCGGAAACCCGCGCCACAGCCATACGGATCGGCAACCCTGCTTCATGGCGCAAAGCCGTGAGCGTGCTTAACAACACCGGCGGCATGTGCGAAGAAGTCAGCGAAAACGAGATTGCACAGGCCAAAGCGGAGCTGGGGAGTGAAGGCATTGGCTGTGAGCCGGCCTCAGCGGCCACGCTGGCAGGCCTTAAAAAGCTGGCGGGCGCAGGATTCGTGCGGCCTTCTGAAACCGTGATTCTGGTGCTTACCGGGCACATGTTGAAAGACGTTGATTACATGAAGCAAGCGCCCGGACAAAGCCTCATCGGTCCCATGGAGGCTGACGGCGACTCAGTCATCAGGACATTGGAGCAGATTTATGCGCAGCATTGAATACAAAGCAGAACCAGAATCGGCTGACGCTCTGCCCGCGCCGCAGCAGGTGAGGGTCGGCATTGTGGGCTATGGCACCGTGGGCCGCGCAACCGCGGAGATTCTTACCAGCCATGCGGAAGAAATACGGCAGCGCACAGGCGGCGTTTCCGTTTTCGTTACGCGCGTTGCTCGTCGAACGCCGCGACCGGGCGAAGTGGGCGTTCATGGAATTGCCGTGACAGATGATTGGCGAAAAGTTGCCACGGCGGACGATGTTGATGTGGTGGTGGAGGCAATCGGCGGTACAACCGTTGCCGGGGAGGTGATCCGCACCAGCCTGTTGCATGGCAAGGCGGTGGTCACGGCCAACAAAGCGCTCATCGCTCTCCATGGAGAAGAGTTGTTTGCCTTGGCCCGCGCCAAGAACCTGCCGCTCGGCATTGAAGCCACCGTGGCGGGCGGAGTGCCGGTGATCCGCGCCATCTCAGAAGCGCTGGCGGCGGACCGCATCCAGTCGGTCTATGGAATCGTCAACGGTACCTGCAACTATATTCTGACGCAGATGGAGCGGCATGGAATTGAGTTTGCCCATGCACTGGAGCAGGCCCAGGCCGCAGGATACGCTGAAGCCGATTCCAGCCTGGATATTGACGGTCTGGACGCGCGCGACAAAATCGCCATTCTGGCGCGGATCGCTTTCGGACATCCCGTCAATGCCGCTGATATTCCTGTCAGTGGAATCCGTAATATCACTGCAACTGATTTTCATTACGCACACCGGTTGAACTCCACTATCAGGCTGGTGGCATCGGCTGAACGTACGCCCCAGGGAGTTCATATCGCGGTGCAGCCATGGCTGGAACCGCGCGGCTCCATGCTGGCCAAGGCCGAAGGCGCGAACAACGCTATCTTTATCGCTGGAGAAAAAGTCGGGACGCAGATGCTCTATGGCCGGGTTGCGGGCGGAAATGCCACGGGCACCGCCGTGCTTTCAGATGTATTGCAGATTGCGCGGCAACGAAAACTTGGCCATGCGGGAGCCAGCATGCTTTCCGGGTTCAGCAGCTCTCACCCTCTGCCAATCACTGGCCGGCCAAATCCGCTGAGCTGGTTTTTGCGCCTGACCGTCAGGGACCATCCAGGGATTCTGGCGCGCTCAGCAGAGGTGATTGCCCGCGAGGAAAGCAATATTGATTCCGTGGTGCAGGAGCCGCATATGCCCAAAGACGGCCTGTCATTCGTGATTACGCTGGAGCCTACACTGGAAGCCACTGCACAACGGGCCGTCGCAATCATCAACCGCTTTGAGTTTATGAAAGCGCCGGTGCTGTTGCTGCCGATGATCTCCAGCGTGGAAGAACATGTTTAATTTGGCGGCTCAGGCTCAGCCACGCCGTCAGCGCGGGGATCAGAAGCGGCAGAGTTCATTCCTGTTTTGGAATTGTGCACCACCGCCTGGCCGCGTCCCATGAGCGCGGTGTACTCTGCGCGCACAATCAGATTGTGGCCTTTTTTGCGCAAGGCCTGAATCACGTCAGGCGTCACGCGCGATTCAATCAGAATATCGCAGCTCACCTGCCCGCTGGTCACAGTAAAACGCGGCGCGTCCAGAGCGCCCTGGATATTCATTCCATAATCCACCAGGTTGGAAACAAACTGCGCGTGGGCCAGCGGCTGGTTGGCGCCGCCCATAATTCCAAAGCCGATGTGCACGTCACCGCGCTCCATGAACGCGGGAATAATTGTGTGAAATGGCCGTTTACGCGGCTGTAACGCATTCGGCAGGCTGGCATCCAGCCCAAAGAGAGCGCCGCGATTTTGCAGCGCAAATCCCATCCCCTGCACCACCACGCCAGAGCCAAAACCAGAATAGTTACTCTGGATCATGGAAGCAATGTTGCCTTCTTTATCCACCACCGCAAGATAGGTTGTATCACTAGACGCAGGATGGCCCGCTCCGGGATTGCAATTGGCCTTTTCAGGATCAATCAACGCGGCGCGCTGGGCAGCATAGGTTTTATCCAGCAATCCTTGTACCGGTACCTTGGCAAAGCGCTGGTCAGCGTTGTAACGATAGAGATCGGCATAGGCCAGCTTCATGGCCTCAATCTTCTTGTGCAGCTCCACCGTCCCTTTAGGACCGTCTTTATCCGGCTGGAAAGTACCCATGATGTTGAGCATCTCCAGGGCAGCCATGCCCTGAACATTCGGCGGAAGCTCATAGATCTTCCAGCCACGATAGTCAATGGAGATTGGCTCAACCCATTCCGCAGAAAAGTCAGCCAGGTCTTCCGCTTGCATGGCTCCGCCAAAAGCAGTTGAAGTGCTGACGATGGCCTGCGCAATCTCTCCTTTATAAAAAGCGTCTCGGCCTTTTTCCGCGATCAGATGCAGAGCTTTAGCAATATCAGGATTCCTGAACCACGTCCCAACCTCAGGCACTTTACCGCCCGGCAAAAAGACGCGACGCGCTTCCTGAGTCTTTTGCAGCTTAGATTCTTCCGCAGCCCAATAGTCCTGGATAATTTCCGGGACCGCGTAACCAGATTCCGCATAGCGAATGGCGGGCGCAAAAAGATCTTTCCAGGGCAGCCGTCCAAAGCGTTTGTGCGCCTGGCTCCAGCCTTCCACCGCGCCGGGAACTGTGACGCTATGGATGCCATCGTGTGGCATGGAGGTAATTCCGTGTTGCGCCAGAAACTCAATGGTAAGTTTTCGGGGCGCCCAGCCGCTGGCATTCAGGCCATAGAGCTTGCCGGATTTTGCGTCCCAGTAGATGAGAAAAAGGTCGCCACCGATGCCATTCATCATCGGTTCTGTCACGCCGAGCACCGCATTGGCCGCGATGGCCGCATCTATGGCCGAACCGCCGCGGGCCAGCACCTGCGCCCCTGATTGTGACGCCAGATAGTGGCTGGTGGCGACAATGCCACGGTCAGTAAATACTACCGACCGGCCATAAGAGCGATCTTGAGTTCCAGCGTTGTAGGTCATACCCAGAAGCAAAATAGTGAGCAAAAGGAATTTGCGTCGCAATCTGCACCCCTTGCAGTAGCCGAAGCATTATATGCGAGCGCTGCTGTCTACGGAGATTTCTTCTTCCAGTTGAAGTGGCGTCCCACAATGGCTTTTATGATGAGATGGTCGGTGGAGCGGGTAACGCCCCAGCCCATGCCAAAGTTTAACTCCCAGTCCGGCGATACATTCAGATCTACGGAAGGGAAGAATTGCTGTTGCTGCTCCGCCACAGGATCAAAGCTGCCCACCGGTCCCAGCGCTCCATAGTATTCCAGTCCGGCGCTGACCACTTTGGAAAAGTCATAAGACACCTTGGCATTGGGAGAGAATTCAAACCCTTGCTTAACGTTGTCTCCATGCAGAGATTTATCAATGGTGGGATTGAAAGAGAGATACCAGGGGCCGATTTTCTTATCGATAATAGGACGCATCTCCCAGGTCCATGTGTCCGGAGAAAATGCGTGGCGCTGATAACCAACCTCATTGGAAAGACTCAGCCCCACCGGCCAATTCCATTTCTGCGGCACGCGGATGCGGGGACGAATATGATCGCCCACCCAGTCCCATCCATCTCCAGCGCGCGCGCTGGTGAAGATATAGAAGCCGGTTTCAAACCAGTCCGTCCAGCCCTGGGTAATTTCAATGGTTTCATGCACGGCGTGGTATGTTGGGCGCACCCCGTTGATAGTGGTCTTCTCGCCCTGGACGGTGAAATTGCTATGGATCTCAACCATGGTGCTGTGCGGCTCAACCGTGTCCGCCCCGTACACCTGGATCTCGTAATTATCTTGTGCATGCAAAACATGGCCCGGCAGAAATAAAGCCACAAGAAAAATAGCCGGTAAACACCGGATCATCATTCGTAGTCACCGCCGCATAAAAAAATTTGCAAGATGAGTTATAGACGGTTGCTGCGGGAAACTCAACTGCCGGCAAACGAAAGGACCCGCGCAAGCCAAATGTATGCGCGCAAATAAAGAGGGCCGCTACATCAAGCGGCCCTCTTTATACCTTATCCTTTACTTCTTACCTGCCTTATACGGATCAGGCTGCTTTAGCAGCTCTTTTTCTTTCTGCCCAGCGCTTTTTCATCATTTCTGAAATGCGCCTCTTGGCTGCTGCACTCAAACGACGCCGCCCTCGTCTTCCTTTACCTGGACCTGCGATGCCTCGGCGCCCCAGCGACCCGCGTAGAGCAGATATAGCTTGCTCCAGCCGGTCTTTTTCTGCTTCCAACTCCGAGATAATTTGCTGCGTATCCATATAGCTCCTTCCGGAAGCATGCTACCAGCCAAAAAGGTAACCCGCAACCTTAAATGAGCTAGCAAATGATGGACAGCAGCATTGCCAGCCTAAAACAGTAGCTATCATTCATCTATATCTATCCACAATAGCAAGTCCCCATTTCAAACAAATCTGGAGACTATTAAGTTCACAGGGCATCTCGCCTTATTTCTTTTTCCATCAAGCCTATACAGACGATAGTTTGACTTGTACCAATATTTGGCCTGCCTGCGCGGGGTGTGGCGGCCCTTTTTTTGCTATTCCATACGCTAGAAAGTCCCGATTCATTGTTCCTACTGCCGAGGCACGCCTTGGAGAAGTGAGAATTCCCTTAATTATCATAGAAATGCTGGCGGGCTATGGCAAAGCGGCCCGGGCCCGTTCTCAATAAGCTAGCTCAGAACGTAAGCCAGACAAAGCTTAGCTGGGAAAATGAAAGTAGACATCCCGCTTGGAAGGGATGGGCACGCCATTGCGGGTTGCGGGCCGGTAACGCCAGTCACGCACAGCTGCAATCACTCGTTCATCCACGCCGGCGTCCACGCCGCGCAATAATTTCTCCGCCACTACTTTGCCTTCCGCGTCGATAGTGATCTCCACGATTACATCTCC
This sequence comes from Acidobacteriaceae bacterium, assembly GCA_027307295.1. GTDB lineage: Bacteria > Acidobacteriota > Terriglobia > Terriglobales > Acidobacteriaceae > Angelobacter. Next base: position 13,831 of record DAHUXF010000007.1, on the reverse strand, counting down.
ATGGAGACCAATGGGTAAATCAGAGCGGGGAATCTTGAAGTCCTGGACCGTGGCGGGCAGAGCGGGCTTTACTTCGTCGCCACTGGCAGGCCCGTCATAGCCTGACCCCAGCATGGAACCGGCTTCAACGGCGTTGCCTGGTTTTTCAATATCCAGCGTATTGCTGCGCTTGCGCAGTTGCGATTTACGCATTTTGGTCCTGGCCGGTAAGTGCAGCAGCGCCGGATGGGGCTCGGTAAGAAAACTGATGTCATTCGGTACATAAAGCACGGTGGAGGCCAGGGTTTCATTCCCCCCTTCGCCGTGCGCAACAAGGTTAGGCTGGACAAAAAAGGGAAGAGCAGGCCAGCAGAGAAATGCCAGCACCACAATGTGAATGCCCGTGGACACTACAACAGAAAACCCCCAGCGCTGCCGGCGCGCAGGCTGTGCCTGGGCCACGGTCGTCCATTCCTGCCGGTCCTGATCGAATGAAAATCGCATCTGCAAAGTTAGACGGCAATATTATTCTAGTGTTATCCGCCGACCGGAACAAAATTCCGGAAGTAACGGCAGCCGCCTGGCCCGCAGCCATTCCAGCCAACACTGGGATCCGGCGGTAAGTCCAGGCAAATGCATTTTTCGCTGGCCATGACCTTCTCAGGTAATACCCGGCAGAATCTAGAGCTTCCGCCGGATATCTAGCTGCGGTGATTTGCCGTATTCCATGATGAACGGGGTCGGTGACGGATGCTGCGGCTTGATTATCTTTCTTGTTTTTTAACAATCATATCCACCATTCTTGTTGGGCGGCGCAAATGGCACGGCTGGATTGTGGCCGGCGCCAATAGCGCCATTATCATCGTCATTGGCATCCATACCGCGCAATTCGGATTTGTTCCGGCGAACCTCTTTTGCATCGCGATCTATGGCTATAACCTGAAGCAATGGCGCAAGCCGGCGCAGACAAAGGATTCGCCAGCTCCGGCGATGTCTGGTACGCTGAAATCGAAAGCACCTATGCACGCGCCGAGACGGTTTGCTCACGGTCTCAGCCGGGCTTTTACCGCCGATGAGCGACCCATCCGGACCAGCGATCGAGTTCGTCAACGTACACTACCGTATCGACGGTAAACACTCGCTTATTTCCAACTTAAACCTGAGCGTCCTCCGCGGCGAAGCGCTTATGCTGCTCGGACGAAGCGGCTCCGGAAAAACCACCACTCTCAAGCTCATCAACCGCCTGCTTGCCCCATCGGAGGGCGAGGTCCGCGTTGATGGACGCTCCACTACGGAGTGGGACGTGATCCGCCTGCGGCGGCATATTGGATACTCCATCCAGGAAGCGGGACTCTTTCCCCATTACACCGTGCAGGAGAATGTTGCGCTTGTCCCCAAGTTAGAAGGATGGGAGCCCGCGCGCATCAGCTCCAGAGTGCAGGAAGTGCTGCAACTGGTAGGTCTGCCTTTTCACCAGTTTTCGAGCCGCTATCCAGACCAGTTATCAGGAGGACAACGGCAGAGGGTTGGGCTGGCGCGAGCGTTGGCTGCTGATCCGCCGATCCTTCTTATGGATGAACCTTTTGGAGCGCTCGATCCCATGACCCGCGCTGAGTTGCAGCATGAATTCATGGAACTGCAGAAGCGGCTGCGCAAGACCGTGGTGTTTGTCACGCATGATGTAGCCGAGGCATTGATGCTTGGAAACCGGATCGCTCTTATGGATTCGGGTGCGCTCAAAGGTATATTTACCGGCGCTGAGTTTTTCCGGTCCAGTGACACTGCGGTTAAGCCCTACATTGACGCATTCCAGGCCATGCAGCAAACGTTAAAAGCAGGAGATTGAAACATGCCTTTATTTGCCTTCATCGCCATTGATAAGCGCCAGCTCCTGACCCTTACAGGCGAGCATCTGTGGCTGGTGGGAATCTCCATGTTTCTGGCCGTGGCTCTTGGCGTTCCGATGGGAATCCTGCTGAGCCGGAGGCGCGGGTTGAGAGCAGTGGTCCTGGGGGCAAATAATATTGTGCAGACGATTCCCAGCCTGGCGCTGTTTGGCCTGCTCCTGCCTGTGCCGTGGCTGGGAGCCCGCGCTGACCGGCTGGCGATTCTTGCGCTCACGCTCTACGCTTTATTGCCGGTGGTGCGCAACACTTACGCCGGCATTGCCGGAGTTGATCCGCCGGTGCGTGAAGCCGCCGTGGGCATGGGCCTGACGCCATGGCAACTGCTCTGGCATGTGGAGCTGCCTCTGGCTTCCAACGTGATTGTGGCCGGCATTCGCACTGCCACTGTGATTACTGTAGGCGTTGCCACCATTGCCGCTGCCATCGGTGCAGGCGGTCTGGGAGAATTCATCTTTCGCGGCCTGGCCATGGTGGACAATAGCGTGATCCTGGCTGGCGCTGTCCCGGCTGCGCTTCTGGCGCTGGGCGCAGACCTGCTGCTCGGTCTCATTCAGCGGACGCTGGTCCGGACACACCACTAACATGGACCGGCGCAAATTTATCTGCGGCGTGGCCTGCCTGCTGGCAGGCTGTATTTCAAAACGTCCCGGCTTGTCCATTGGATCAAAAAATTTTACTGAACAGCTTGTGCTGGGTGAACTGTTGGCCCAGTACCTGGGCAGCCACACCACGCTGCCGGTGGACAAACGCTTTTATCTGGCCGGGACTTATATCTGCCATCAGGCGCTGCTTGCGGGACGCATCGATATGTACGTGGAGTACACCGGCACGGCGCTGGTCGCTGTCCTCAAAGAGCCGCCGTCTTCCGATCACCAGGCCGTGTTCAACTCAGTAAAAAGCCTCTATGCCCGCAGGTTCGGGTTGCAGGTACTGCCCTCGCTGGGCTTTGACAACACGTTTGCCATGGTCATGCGCGGCGCTGATGCAAGGCGCATGCAGTTGAAAACACTCTCGGATGCGGCCTCCGTTGCGCCACAGCTGCGGCTCGGCGTGGGATATGAGTTCATGGAGCGTGCTGACGGTTACAAGGGCCTGGTCAGCACATATGGTCTCAAGTTCAGGGAAGCGCCACGGGTGATGGACCTGGGATTACTCTACCGGGCTCTGCAAAACAATCAGGTTGACCTGGTGGCAGGCTCCAATACCGATGGACTCATCGCTGCCCTGGATTTGGTTGTGCTGGCAGATGACCGGCGCTACTTCCCACCTTACGATGCCGTTCCAGTGGTGCGCCAGGAAATGCTGGAAAAGCATCCCGAAGTTGCGGCAGCATTGGACCAGTTGGGCGGGCAAATCAGCGCAGAAGATATGCGCCGGATGAACTACGCTGTGGACGGAGAAAAGCAGGATGCGGCAGCGGTGGTAAAAGCATTCTTGGCGCACAAAGGATTTTGATCTTTCTTCCTTCGTGTTCCTTCGTGTCCTTGGTGGTTTAAACACGAATGCCGGTCAGGAAAGAGATTGGCCGCGAATCAACGCGAAAAGCGCGATTCGTGCTCCCTTGATCCCGCATTTTTGATACTCGCTCACGCGTAAATCGCGCTTTCGTCCGCCAACTTGTCGCAGGTCGCACAAAAGTTGTCATACCAGGCCCGGATGAAGGCGCGAAGCAGTTCGTCAACGTCACGTCCGGCAACCATTTTGGTGGAGCCGATGACCTCAAGCCAGGTGTGGATGCGGGTTGTGCCGTCGGCAAGAGTGTCAAAATTTACCCATTGTTGCAGTGTATTACCCAAGACGTGATCGATCCAGCCAACTTTTTCCTCCGGCAAACACACGGTGATTACATGGTCCGCCACAGTTTTAACAGGCCGCACAATTTCAATTCGCAAGCGGCTGCCCGCCGTCCAGGGAACTCCTCTGGACCAGCGAATATTGCCATAAATATTAGAGAAAGAAGGCCAACAACCAACATCACAAAAGATTTTCCACGCAAGCGCACGATCAGCCTTGGTGAAAACTGTGTACTCCAGATACTCCATTTACAACCTCGAACACCTGATTGCGTTTACTGGGCAGTGGTGGAAACAGGGAAAACTCAATGGATCAGACCTACGCGGTCATTCCAAAGAAGTTCAAACTAGAAGGAAAATTCCCCTGCCGGATCAACCCCCACCAAGGGCAATGACTGATGTGAGGATACAGCGGAATCACCACGATACGCAAGCTGCAAATGTCTAAAAAATTTGCGTCAGTACAACCCTATCGCAAAGCCGATATAGGACTTAAGGTTCTGAAAAAATTAGCGTGAAGTAATTCACTATATGCCCGCACTTTGACTGTCAAAGCAAGACGCTATTCATAACGAAGGCCTTCAATGGGGTCTAGTTGTGCGGCTTTTCTTGCCGGATAGTAGCCAAAGAAAATTCCTACGATCGCTGAGAAAAGACCGGCAATCGCCATGATGTGCGGGGAAAGCTGCATGTCCCAATGCAAAGTATTTTTCAGTAGAAAAGATCCCAGCACTCCGGCCAGGACTCCAAGCGCTCCGCCGATCAGGCTCATGACAATGGCTTCACTGAGAAATTGCAGTTGAATGTCCTGCTCCGTGGCTCCAATGGCCAGCCGGATGCCGATCTCTCGCGTTCGCTCCGTGACGGAGATCAACATAATATTCATGATGCCAATCCCGCCGACCAGCAGGGACAGCGAGGCCGCGCTCCCCAGTAAAAGCGTAAAGACGTTGGCCGCGGCAAGCTGCGCGCGAATCAGCTCTTCAGGAGTGCGAATGTTGAAATCATCATCTTCACTGGCCCGCAGATGATGACGTTCGCGCATCACGCCAATGATCCGCCTAGTAACTTCGGGGATCTCTGCCCTGGAAGCAGCGGAAAAATAGATGTCATCCAGACATTCCGCGCCAGTGATGCGCTTTTGTGCGGTGGTTACCGGCATAACGACAAAATCATCCTGGTCCTGCCCCGTGGCGGAGAAGCCTTTGCACTGAAGTACGCCAATCACTTTAAATGGCACGGACTTGATATTGATTGTCTTGCCCAGAGGGTCCTCTTCCCCAAATAAATTCAGCGCCACGGTCTGTCCCAGCACGCATACCGGCGCGTTCTTCTCCACATCGTCCTGGGTAAAACCAGCGCCCAGGCGGACCTGCCATTTGCGGATTTCAAAATATTCCGGGCTTACTCCACGATATTGCGTGCCCCAGTTTAAATTGCCGTAGATCGCCTGGATATGCCCGTCAACGTTAGGAGAAGCGTTTTTAACTCCGGGGACTTGGTCCAGTACCGCCTGAGCGTCTCCCACCATCAAGGTTTTGGTCCCCCGGCTGCCGATGCGGACACCGCTGCGGGCCCGGCTGCCGGCTTCAACCCATATCAGGTTGTCGCCTACGTTGCTGAGTTGCTCTTCCACGCGGCTGGAGCCTGCGTTGCCTACAGCTACAACACAAATGAACGATCCAACTCCCATGATGATGCCCAGCATCGTGAGAAGGCTGCGAATACGATTGCGGACCAGCGCCAGCACCGCTTCGCGAATGATTGTGCTCAAAAACATAAAAAAAATAGCTGCCTACTCGTACCGCAGCGCCTCAATCGGGTTCAGCCGTGCCGCTTTCTGCGCGGGGTAATATCCAAAGAAAATTCCAATGGCCATGGCGACTGCCACCGCCCCGCCAATGGCTGGGCCTGAAATCAGAATAGGCCACTCCGCGGTTGCGGCAATCAGCAAAGATGCGCCTACGCCAACGACAATCCCCACGGCGCCGCCAATCAGGCTCATCACAATGGCTTCTATCAGAAACTGCCGTTGTACATCGCCTTCAGTGGCTCCCACGGCCAGGCGCACGCCAATCTCCCGCGTACGCTCCGTAACGGACACCAGCATGATGTTCATGATCCCGATTCCGCCCACCAGCAGAGACACGCCTGCAATCGACGCAAGCAGCCCCGTCATTACTTTGCTGGCCTCGGAAGCCAGGTCTGCCATATCCGCCAGGTTGCGGACGGTGAAGTCGTCCGCCTGTTCCGGGCGGATGCGATGGCGGTCGCGCAGCAGCGCTTCAATCTGCTGCTGGGCCGCATAACTGGCCGAACGGGACCGGGCTGAGACCATCACAAAACGCAGCCAGGGCTGCCCGGTGATTTTCTTTTGCAGGGTTGTCAGGGGAATGATGATGGCGTCATCCTGGTCTTCGCTCATCGCCGGGGATTGCCCTTTGGCCACCAGCACGCCAACCACGATGAACGGCAAATTTCCTATGCGGATGGTCTTGCCGACTGCTTCCGTTGTGGCAAAAAGGTTTTTCCGCACAGTATCGCCAATCACGGCGACGTTGGCAGCCGTGTCCACATCATCATCCGTGAAGGCCGCGCCGCTCATGAAAGGCCACGTGCGGATGTCAAAATATTCCGGCGTGGTACCGGTGATGCGCGTTCCCCAGTTGTCATTTTCGTAGACCACCTGGGACGAGGTTTGCGTGCCGGGCGCAGCCGCGGACACCGCCGGACACTCCTTCAGCATCGCCGTAATATCTTCGCGCACCAGTGTTTTGGTTGCGCCCCACCCAAGTCTGATTCCCCCGAAGTTGGTGGAACCTGAGCTGACAAAAAGCAGGTTCGAGCCAAGGTTGGCGATCTGGCGTTGCACCGTCTGGTCCGCGCCCTGGCCAATGCCCACCATGGCGATGACCGCACCTACTCCAATAATGATGCCCAGCATGGTGAGAGTGGAGCGCAGTTTGTTGCGCGCCAGAGCGCGCAGGGCCATCCGCAATGTGGAGAGCAGGTCCATGACTCCTAATCTTCCAGAACCGGCATGGTCTTCAGCACATCAGCAGCGTTGGCGCGATTGAAGATGGCCTCATCGCGGCGAATCTTGCCATCACGGAAGACGATGCTGCGCTTGGTGAACTGGGCAATATCATGCTCGTGCGTTACCAGGACAATGGTAAGTCCCTTGTCATTCAGCGACTGAACTATTTCCATCACCTCCACTGAGGTGCGGCTGTCCAGATTGCCGGTAGGCTCGTCAGCCAGCAGGATGGAAGGGCGGTTCACCAGCGCCCGCGCAATAGCGACGCGCTGTTGCTGTCCGCCGGAAAGCTGTGAAGGAAAGTGGTTGATGCGGTCGCCCAGTCCCACCATCGTCAGCGCTTCCACGGCGCGCCGATGCCGCTCTGCTTTGTCAATGCGGCTGTAGAGCGTGGGTAGTTCCGTATTTTCCAGAGCGGTTGTGCGCGCCAGCAGATTGAATCCCTGAAAGACAAATCCGATCTTGCGATTGCGGATTCCCGCCAGCTGCTTTTTCTCCAACCCGGAAACATCTGCGCCTTCCAGCAGATATTGCCCAGAAGTGGGTTTGTCCAGGCAGCCGAGAATGTTCATAAAGGTAGATTTGCCGCTGCCGCTGGCTCCCATGATGGAGACAAACTCTCCGCGCCGTATCGCCAGGCTCACTCCGCGCAGCGCGTGCACCTGCGTTTCGCCAAGATCGTAGACCTTGTGCAGGTCGTTGACCTGAATCACAATTTCATCCCGGCTGGATTCCTGTCCAGCGACTTCAGCAACGGTGAGCGGGTTGATTTGTGGGCCCATAGTTGTCCCTGCTTACATTCCTTATTGTGCGCACATTTATCGTGTGCGCGGAGCGCCCGGACCGCCCGGCCTTGGCGCGCTGCCCGACGTACGACCCTGCGCCACGCCGGTGACCAGATCATCTCCTGCCTGCAGGTCGCCGTTCAATGTCTGCACTACCTCAGTAAAAGTATGGTCGGTGATCCCGGTTTTGATTCGTACCGGCTCCAGCGACTTGTCCGCAGCCTGCTTCCACACCACCTGTGTATCGTACCTGGGGCCCTGGCTTGCATCCGGGCGGGATGCCGCATCGCCCACCGCATTGCCCGGGCGGGCGCCGGCAGCCTGGGGCCGGGAACCGCTGGGAGCAGCCTCAGTTTTCGTGGCGGCCATGCTCTGTGTCCGCGAAGCAGCGCCTTCAGGAATTCCATACTTCTGGTAAAGGCCCCGGACTTCATCAGGTGAAAGGTCCGGCTTGTAACGGAGCGCGCCGTTAGGGACCTTGAGAACACTGGAGGCTGTCGCCACCGGAATGCTCACATAAGCCGTCATCCCGGGAAAAAGTTTCAACTCCGGATTATTGAAGTCCACAATGGTGTCATACGTCACCACGTTCTGCACCACCGTGGAGTTCATTCTTACCTGGGAAACAGTTCCGGTAAAAGTTTCGCGGGGATAGGCGTCCACCTTGAAAATAACTTTTTGTCCTGAGCGGATCTGCCCAACGTCAGACTCATCAGTCTTAGCATAGACCTGCATCTTGGTCAGGTCCTGGGCAATGGTAAACAGCGTAGGCGCCTGCAATGATGCCGCCACGGTCTGGCCCACATCCACGTTGCGCGCTACCACCGTGCCATCAATGGGAGCATGAATGCTGGTGTAGTCCAGATTGGTCTGCGCCACCTGCACTGCCGCCTGCTTTTGTTGAAGCTGCGCCCGCGCCTGCTGCTCCTGGGCCAGGGCTGCGGTAACCTGCGCCGCTGCGCTGTCAGCGTTGGCTTTGGCCACATCAAGCGCCTGCTGGCTGATGACGCCCTGCTTGCTGAGGCCCAGATTCCGGTCATAGTCGGCCCTGGTCTGTACATCGCTGGCCCGCGCCTTGGCCGTGTTGGCTATCGCAACCGCCAGGTTGGCCCGCGCGTTCTCCAGGTCAGCCTTGGCTTGTGACAATGCGCCTTCAAACAGCGGAGGATCGATCTGGGCAATCAGCTGGCCCTTTTTCACGTGCGAGTTGAAGTCAACATAAAGACGGGAAATGGTGCCGGACACCTGCGATCCTACCTGCACTGTAATCACGGCATTAATGGTGCCCGTAGCTTCCACCACCTGCTTGATCTCGCCGGTCTCAACCCGCGCAGTGTAGTACTGCACCACGCCTTTGCCGCGAAGGTTGAAGGCTGCAAAAATGCCTACGCCGGCAACAAGCACGAGGAAAACGAGTATTTTCTTCTTAGTCAGTTTCACTGGGTTAGTTTCACTGGTTCGCCGTTACTATTATTATCCGGAATTACTTGAGATGCCCCTATGATACCAACCACGCGGCATGTGGGCGTTTTCAGGCAACAGAAATACCCCTCACATGCCACTAAAGAATTGACCTTTGTGAAGAAGGAATGCCGGGGTTCAGGAGGCATTTTATTTCACATGCACCAGGTGCTCAGGAAGCAGATTTGATAGAACATGGCGGATTTTTTGTCCGCGTTAGTTTAATTGAAGCAGGCGATACAGGATGAGTGCTTTCCCCGTACGATGTTGCAGCCGGTCAGAATGGGGTCTTCCAGATGTTACGCTGTATCCATGGGAGGAACATGGTTAAAAAGCCATTGCAGGGCAAAATGCTGGAAATTGAGCACGTAAGACTCATTGCAGATTTGCGGATCATGCACGCAAAAGTCCATGAGCTCTTTGAAGTTGTGTCGGTGATCAAGCAAAGACATCAGGAGCCGTCGATCCGCGAGTTTGCTGACCATTACATGCTGGAACAGGACATTAAAAGAGTGGACGAAATCTATTTGTGGTTCCTGGGAGTCAAAGAGAAAGGCCTCGAGTTGACAAAAAAGAAGTGAGAACCTCTGGCAACAAATTTTGCTAGGCTTGTGTGGGAGCACTCACTGCGGCGGCGGCTTCTTCTCCGCTGACCGTAGCGGCGCGATGGATGCGCAGCTTGCCGGTCTCAAACACCTTGGTCATGGCCGCTACCACCATGGGATCGAACTTGGTGGCGGCCAGTGAATTGATGATGCGGATAACGTATTCAGGGTCCATGGCCGCCTGGTAAGGGCGGTTGGTCGTCATGGCGTCAAATGTGTCCGCCACCATGATGATGCGCGGCATCATGGGAATCTGATCCCCTTTCAGCGCGTACGGATAGCCGCGGCCATCCAGCGATTCATGGTGCAGTTCAATGCCGGGCAGCATTTCTTTCAGCGCCTCAACCGGACGCAGGATTGCCGCACCCTTGGTGGTGTGCGTCTTCATTACTTCAAATTCTTCCGGTGTCAGTGCGCCCGGTTTTTTCAGGATGCGGTCTTCAATGCCGATCTTGCCTACGTCGTGGAGTTGCGCAGAAATACGGATCTTGTCCACATCTTCTTCCTTCAGCCCCATTTCCGTTGCAATCAGCACGGAGTAGCGCGTCACGCGGTCCGAGTGGCCTCGAGTGTAGGGATCTTTTTCGTCCACCGCTCCAGCCAGCATCTGGATGGAGCTCAGGAACAGCGTGCGGTTTTCCTGCGCGGCCTTCTTGAGATCGTCCACGAACCGTTCAAGATCGTCGGACATGGTGTTGAATGTCTGCGCCAGCTCTCCAAACTCAGTACGGCTCTTCAGGCGAACACGGTGAGAGAAATCTCCGCCGGCAATCGTGCGGCTGGATTCCGTAAGAACGTGCAGAGGCGTGGTGAGCCGCCGTGCTGCCCATATGCCGATGAAGATGCTGAAGGCAATGGCAATCAGCGCGGCACGGATGGCATCGCGGCGCATGTCCGTGATGTCCATATAGGCTTCTTCCTGCGTCTTCTGCGCCACCACGGCCCAGCCCAGCCCGGCGACAGGGAAGTATGTGCCCAGCATGGGCACCTTGTTCTTGCCTTCCAATACCGTGTAGTCCATGGTGACCGCGGCCGGAACGCGCCCGCTTTGCTCAACAAAGTTCTTGACCAGTTCATTGGAATTCATGTCCTGGCCGGTCGCATAAAGTGAACTGGGCGAGGCCACGAGCCGTCCTGAGCGGTCCACCACAAAGGTGTCAAGGTTTTGCTGGTTCTTGGCCTCCATGAGCTGTTTGACCAGGTATTGCAGGTCAATCACCAGCTCCAGGGATCCCATGTAAGCCTGTTGATCGTCCAGCACCGGTTTGCCCACCACCATTACCGTGCGGGTCTGCTTGCCGGAGCCGACGGAGAGAGGCTCGCCGCTGTATTCGCGTCTGGCATGGGCCGCTGCCAGGCCACGGTCGAGCTCTTTTTCCAAAAAGGTGTCTGGTTCAATAGTCCCCACGGCCATCATGAACTGGTTTTCTGTATTGACCAGCCGCGCGTAGGGAACAATGGAATCAGGATCGGCGATATAGTTCTGCAGCAGGGCCTTTACTTCCGGCGCTTCCACACGCTTCCCGCTCAGGTTGCCCCCGCTGGTGACCCGTACGGAATAGGTCAGGCTGGTAAGGGTCGCGCTGATATCTTTTTCGCGCTGCGCAATGGATTGGGCCAGCGTTGTGGTGACGTTGTTTTGCAGCAGCTTCTCGTCGCGTCCCAGAGTTTCCCGGTTGCGCTCCACCATTTTTGTGGCATAAAAATAGAGCGGTACCACCCCCACCGCGATCAACACGATCAGGATCAGGTAAAGAATCGGGATGCGGGACGGTAATGGCAGCTTCATAACGCCAGGATATATCCCAGATTGTATGCTGATTCCGGATTAAACCGCGTGAAAAAAGCGACTTAGAAGCCGGTTACGGAAGTACCGTTATTCGTCTTTTGTCCCTCTGGTTCGATTTTTCTGAATGCGTGTGCTTACATGGCCCGATTTGGCACGCAAATAGCGTTAGAACCTGTCTTCCACTTTGCCAGGTCGGGACATGAGTTCACGAATAGCGTCATGCGGCGATTTACCGTCATGCAGGATTGCATGCATCTGCTCGGTAATCGGCATTTCCACCTGGTATTTCTTGGCCAGGCCAAGCGCCGCATTGGCCGTGAGCACGCCTTCCGCCACCATGCCATGCATGCCGGCGATGATCTTAGGAAGCTGCTGGCCACGGCCGAGTTCCACTCCCACTGATCGGTTGCGCGAAAGGCCACCGGTGCAGGTGAGCACCAGGTCACCCATGCCGGCCAGCCCGAACATAGTTTGCGGTTTTGCTCCACAGGCCACGGCGAGCCGCGTGATTTCGGCCAACCCGCGCGTCATCAGCGCGGCAACTGAGTTGTGTCCCAGACCCAGCCCGCTGCATACTCCGGCGGCAATTGCGATCACGTTCTTGAGCGCTCCGCCCAGTTCCACCCCGATGAGGTCGTCATTCATGTAGACGCGAAAGCTGGCGTCACTGAAATCTTTCTGCACCCTGGCCGCAAGCGCGTTGTCAGCGGAGGCCACGGTCAACGCCGTGGGATGCCGCTCTGCCACTTCCTTCGCAAATGAGGGGCCGCTGATGGCGCCGATCCGGGGCGCAAATCCGCAAAAACGTTCCACAACTTCCCTTATTACCTCAGACATGCGCAACAGCGTGTCATTTTCAATCCCTTTGGTGGCGCTCACAAACAGCATATGCGGCTGCAACCACTGCGCCATGTGCTCAAACGTTCTTCGGCAGTGGTGTGAGGGCATGACGCTCACAATGATTTCCACGCCGGAGAGAGCTTCCTTAAAATCATTCGTTGCCGTGATGGTGTCTGGCAGGCGGCAGCCCGGCAGAAAAAGATCGTTGGTGCGCTGCTTTGCGATGCTGGCTACCACTTCTTTTTCCAGCGCCCAGAGGCGCACTTCATGGTCGCCCCGGCGGCCCGCCACAAGGGCCAGGGCCGTTCCCCACGCGCCCGCGCCAATCACCGCGATCCGGCTCAAAGTTGCTTCTCCGCTGCTGCGGTTTTGCCGGCCCCAAAGCGATGCTCTCTGCCGGCCAGCAGCCGCGCAATGTTCTGGTTGTGTTTGAGGATGACGATGAGCGAGACGCTGGAAGCCAGCAGCAAGGACACGGTGTCTGTGCTTTGCAGGAAATAGGCCGCAACCGGAAACGTCACCGCTCCCAGAATTGAGCCCAGTGAAACATAGCGCGTAAGTGCAACCACAACAATAAAGACAGCCAGCGCCACCAGAATTGCTTTGGGAAACAGCACGCAAAACACGCCCAGCGCCGTGGCCACGCCTTTACCGCCTTTGAAGCGCAGCCATACCGGAAAAACGTGGCCCAGGACGGCAGCCAGCGCGGCAACGGCCATGATCTGCAATGTCTGAACGCACGGTGTTCCGCTGCCGCACGAATTGTAACTGGACCGCGCCGCCTGCAATGCGAGCCATACTGCCGCCGCTCCCTTGAGTGCATCCAGGACCAGCGTTGCGATGCCTAAACCTTTGGCCCCCGACCTGGCGACGTTGGTTGCGCCAATGTTTCCGCTGCCTGTAAGCCGTATGTCCTCGCCACGAAAGATGCGCACCAGCAGATACCCGAAGGGAATCGATCCCAGGAGATAAGCGGCTATGGCGACGATAAGAGTCAGATTGACCATCGGTTTAATTGTAAAAGCATGTTTTACGTCAGGGTTAATTTACACGGTTCAACCCAGCTCAAACCTTTTCAACTTTGTGTATTTTGCTCCGCCTCTCTGCGGCTGGCTTTGGTAGAGAAAGAATTCGCGCGCTGTCATTGTACCGAACTGCGGTTGCTTCTCCTGGAGCAGGGCTTGCAGCTCCCGCAGCGGGGCTGAACCCGACCGCGCCAAGGTCAGATGAGGCCGATAGTCTTTTTCCTCGCGGGCAATTCCGATCTTTTCCAACGCGGCGTCCACGGCAGAAGCCAGAGCAGGCAGCGCTTCACCGCCGTCCACGCTAATCCAGCAAACGCGCCCTGCTTTTACATTGGGGAAAAATCCGATGCCGGCAAACTTTATGGGGAAGGCCCGGGCTTTCACCGGGGAGAGCGCTGCCTGAATCTCCTGTACGCGCTCATTCTCCACGTGGCCGATGAACTTTAACGTCACGTGCAAGCCTTCCACCCGCGCCCACCGGGCTTTGGGCGCCAGGGGGCGCACGCGGTCCACGCACGCCGACATCAGCTCGCTCACCAGAAAAGTCTCCTTCCGCAGTTCCATCTGGCCGGCCGAAAGCCGCTCCACGTTCAGAAACATCTCGATCATG
>DAHUXF010000079.1 GCA_027307295.1 Acidobacteriaceae bacterium | reverse complement strand
TAGAAGTTCTGGGGCGTAAGGGCGTGCTTGCGCAGGTCAGCAAGGATATGGGCAAGCTCCAGCCAGAGGAGCGCGCCCGCGTCGGCAAGCTGCTGAATGCCGCCAAGCAGGCGCTGGAGCACCTGCGCGGAGCGGAGAACGCATGAACCGGGAGCCTGAGACCCCACAGGAACTTTTGCTTGCCCCCGGGGCCACGAAGGTTGAATCGCAGCCGGCCACCCCGCCGTCTGCTGTGCCCGCCAGTTCTGCGCCCCCTCCACGCCGTGAGCATCAGCGCGGGTTATTTGGGATTCAGGCATTTTTTACCGTGGTGATCTTCAGCATTTTTGTGATCACGTTTGTGGCCCAGGCTTTTCAGATTCCTTCCGGGTCCATGGAAAATACGCTGCTGGTGGGGGACTTTCTCTTAGTCGATAAACTGCACTTTGCCGGCGGTGCCAGTCCGGTGCGCTTTTTGCCTTATGGCAGCATTCAACGCGGAGACATCATCGTTTTTAATTTTCCGGTAGAGCCGTCGGAATTTGTGGTGAAACGCGTGATCGGGCTGCCGGGTGACCGTATTCAGCTCCGCAATAAGATGGTGTACGTCAACGGCGTCTCTCTGCAGGAAGATTATGCGGTACACATTTCGGGCAGCTATGACAACTATCGCGACAATTTTCCGCGCCAGAGAAATGCAACGCGGGAGGTAGACCAGCACTGGCGCAGCGAAATGGTCCAATATGTGAGCGATGGGGAACTGGTGGTCCCGCGCGATGAATATTTTGTTCTTGGGGACAACCGTGAAAACAGCGCGGACAGCCGTTATTGGGGGTTTGTGCCCAGGAACAATATTGTGGGGCGGCCCCTGGTGATTTATCTCTCGGTGAAAACCTCAGGGCAGGGCGGCTCCGATGGTAAACTCATGCATTCGGGACCCATGCTGGCCCATCTTACGCAGCTGGCCCGATGGAACCGGATGTTTCGTCTTGTCCGTTAGTGTGATTAAGAATTAGATCAGGACTTTTCATTTGTTCGCAAAAAAAAGCGACAGCATAAGAGAAGATAAAAAGAAAGAAAGCGGCACCGAATCCCTGGCCGGGATTGCGGGCATAATTGTTGTTGCCTTGTTTGTTACTACTTTTATTATGCAGGCGTTTGAGATTCCTTCCGGCTCCATGGAGAACACGCTGTTGGTCGGCGACCATGTTTTTGTGGACCGCCTTACGCCGACCATCAAGGCCGGGTATGTTGGCCCCATCATGCCGTATCGCGACATCAAACGGGGCGATATCATCGTGTTTCTCCATCCCAGCGAACCGGGAATGTATGTGGTGAAGCGCGTGATGGGAATTCCCGGCGACCGGATTCATCTCAAAAATGGCGTGGTGTACAGAAATGGTGAAGCGCTGCAAGAGCCGTATCTGCTCCGGCGGGGCACGTTTGAGGAGTATCGCGAGAATTTTCCTCAGGGCAGGGCCTTCGGCGCAACCCCGGAGTGGCCCCTGGTGATGAGGAGCCACATGCAGGATGGAGATCTGGTAGTCCCTCCGGACAGTTATTTTGGCATGGGCGATCATCGCGACGTAAGTCTGGACAGCCGTTACTGGGGCTTTATTCCGCGCCGGAACATCATTGGGCGGCCACTGTTTATTTATTGGTCATTTGATACGCCATCCACGCAGTATCAGCGTACGGACGCAGTTGACCGCATCAGCTTTTTCTTTCATGTGGTCACGCATCTTTTTAGCGAGACGCGCTGGAACCGCATGTTTCATCTGGTGCATTGAACCCAACTTCAGGTCAGGAAAAAAATCTTGTCTTTATCTAAAACAAAGCAGGCTGAGCAAAGCAAACCCGAACCTCCCAAAGAGACTCCTCCGGAGTCCATCGCCGGCATTGCGTCTGTGCTGGTGGTCGGGCTTTTTATTTTGACGTTCGTGGTGCAGCACTTTGAGATTCCGTCATCTTCTATGGAGAAGACCCTCCTGATTGGCTACCACGTATTTGTGGACCGCCTGATTCCCATGGGAAATGGACCGTTGAGCTGGCTGCTCCCTTATCGTGATTTAAAGCGCGGAGACACTGCGGTATTTCTCACGCCCAATCCGGCGGAGCCCGGTTTGCATCTGGTAAAGCGGATTGTGGCTGGCCCCGGCGACCGGATACGCCTTCGCAATGGCGTGCTCTACCTGAATGGCGAACGTCAGGTTGAACCCTATGTTGTTCCCAGCAGCGGGGACGATCCGTATCGTGACGATTTTCCCTCCGTCAGTCCGTATACCCAGTTCCAGATTGCGGAAGGATGGGCCCCGGTGATGCTGCAGAACATCCGCAATGGCGAGCTGGTTGTGCCCGCTGACAGCTACTTTGCCATGGGAGACAATCGCGGCAACAGCCTGGACAGCCGCTATTGGGGTTTTGTACCGAAGAAAAACGTAATAGGCCGGCCCCTGCTGATCTTCTGGTCCTTCAATGTGCCCGGAGAGACCACCGAACCCAAGCCGGTCCCTGACCGCATTGCCGCGTTTCTGCACACGACCTTTCACTTTTTTGGCCTTACCCGTTGGAACCGGGTCTTCCGGTTGGTGCACTGATGAGGTTTTTCGAGCGGAAGAAAGTCATCGCTGTTGTGCTGACTGTGCTCGCGTTATGCATTTTTCTGCCGCCGAACATCAATGGCGCCCGCTTCAGCAAACGGTTGGCTGCCACGCTCAGTGCTGCCCTGGGCCGGGAAGTAAGGATAGATTCGGTCAAATATCGTCTCTTTCCCCGTCCGGGATTTGATCTCTATGACTTTCGCGTGATGGACGATCCTGCATTCAGCGCCGAACCTTTGCTGCTGTGCGGCAAAGTGACTGCCGATCTCCGGCTGACCTCATTGTGGCAGGGACGCCTGGAGATAGCCAACCTGAACCTGACGGACGATGCGTCTCCGCCGAGCTTGAATCTGGTTTACTCCAATGGCCATTGGAACCTGGAGTCATTGTTGCTTCGCGTGGAACAGGTGCCTTCCGCTCCTACTGCAAGGCGGCGTGCTGAGCAGCGGTCGCGGTTCCCTTATATTCAAGCCAGTGCAGGGCGGATCAATCTAAAAGTCGGCCCGGAGAAGACGCCTTACGCCCTTACCAACACGGATTTCGCTTTCTGGCTGGCGGCGGAAAATCTGTGGCACGTGCGCTTGGAAGGCCGGCCTGTGCGTGCCGACATGAACCTGAATGACACCGGGACCGTGCGGCTGGAAGGCGATATGCAGCGTTCTTCCACGCTCCATGATATGCCGGTGAAACTGCAGGTCACGTGGGACAAGGCGCAGCTGGGGCAGTTTTCCGCACTGCTGTTCGGCCAGGACAAAGGCTGGCGCGGCACTCTGGGTGGTAGCGCGCAGCTCTCTGGTCCGCTGGCCAGCCTGCACATCACGGCGTCGGCTGATCTCAACAACTTCCGCAGGTTTGATATCAACCGTGATGCCATGCCGCAGCTCAGGACGCGCTGCCTGGGCGACTACACCCAGTCTGTTCTGGGTTTGAAATGTGATACGCCGCTGGGGACCGGAGGCCTTCTGATCACCGCCCATGCCACTCCCAGTGCCAGCAACTATGATCTCTCCCTGGTGGCAACGCGCATACCTCTTTCCATGGTTGCCGCCGCGGCGCGCCATGCCCGGCGTTCTCTGCCCGATGATTTCAATGCCACCGGTGAGGTCAGTGCAGCGTTTGGTTTCCATTCCAGGGCGGGCGTCCGTGATTTTCATGGCACGGGGATGACCACGCCCTTCATCGCGCAGTCCTCCGTGGCGGATAAGCCGTTTTCCGTGAGCCCGATTCGCTTTCATATTGGACCGGCGGACACACCGGGGCTGGCTGTGGCTACCCGAAAAACGAAACAAGCGCCGCCTACAGCGGCATTTCAGCCCACATCGCTTACCATTGACGCGTTCTCCGTGCAGATGGGCCCTTCCACGCTTGAGGTGCAGGGCAATGTGGACGGAAATGGTTACTATGCAAGCGCTAAGGGCCTGGTGCCCATGGAACGGCTGCTGGCATTTGGAAGGGTTACAGGATTTTCCTCGCAGGTACAGAACGCCACAGCTTCCGCGCAGGTTGATTTAAATATCAATGGACCATGGGCGAATTTTGCGCCTCCCCGGCTGCACGGCACCGCGCACCTGCAGAACCTGACAGCCTGGATTCCGGGCGTCAAGGACCGGCTGGTGCTTTCCGAAGCGGATGCAAAAATTTCCGATACAGAAGTTGCGCTGAAAAATATCACCGGACAGTTTGAGCATTCCCCTGTGGCCTTTACCGGCACGGTGAGTTCTCCTTTAAGTTGTATTGCCTCAACGCCCTGTCCGCTTCAATTTGACGTTCATCTTGACACATTGTCCGTGCCCGATGCGGCGGCCCTGCTCGGCTTTTCAGAGAAAGGATGGAGCCTGCCTTTTGTCTCTGGTTCTGAGAACCGTCTGCCGGACTTTCGTGCCATGGGCAGCTTGAGCGTCTCTGAATTGAAAGTGGCGGACATCCCGCTGGAAAAGTTTGCGGCGCGCATTGAAGCGGGAGATCACATGCTGGTCATCAATCATATTGCGGCCAGGGTCGGGGGCGGTTCGACCCAGGGCGAGTGGAAGATTGATTGGAGCGGCGCACAGCCGCGTTATACGGGAACAGGATCAATGGACGGCGTGAATCTGGAGCGTGTTGCGCCCGCGGACACAGTTGCCGGTGAAATTGCCGCATGGATATCGGGAAGGTCGCAGATCAGTTATTCTGCCCACTTTGAGGGCAAGTCAACGGCGGAAATGCTCTCCAGCGCTGGTGGGCGCGTGGAGTTCCAGGTGACAAACGGAAACTCGCGGATGCTCATCCTGGAAGCATCCAGGCCACTCCATTATCAGTCTGCACAGGGCGCTCTGGAGATTGACCGGCAGGCATTAAAGCTGCTGCCAAGCAAATTTAAAGCAGAGAACCGCATCTATACCATCAGCGGGACCATGTCTCTGGCGAACAAGCAAGCCAAATTGAAGGCGAGCACCAGCGGCTCCCAATGGGAAATTGTGGGCGCGCTGGGCAAGCCCCAGATCACGGCTCAGCCCCTGACTGCACAGGCAGGCTCCGCACGTACAAAATGAAGATTCTCCGGCTTTTTTCGATTGCAGTGGTGCTGGCAAGCCTGGCGTTCATCGCCCAGCAAACTCCTTCCGGCCTGCAGGCTTTAACAGGCGTACAGCGTCCGCAGACCGCTCCAGTATCTTCTTCCGGTTCTGGGCATCGTCTGGCGCAGAGCATGCAGGTCAAGCTGGACCATATTCAGCAGAATGGCCAGCAACCCCAGCCAGACCAGAGACCCACGGTCATGACCGAAGAAGAAGTGAATGACTACATTGCGACGGGCCATCTCACACTGCCGCAAGGGGTGAAGAAGCTTCGGCTGGAAGGCCACTCGGCCATTGTTACGGCGCTGTTGAATGTGGATTTTGATGAGATACGTGCCGGACAGCATTCGGCTAATCCACTGCTTTCAATTTTCAGCGGGCAGCATGACGTGCGGGTAGAGGCGGACGCCGCCGGCAGCGGTGGCCAGGGCCGCGTCCATGTGCGTGACGTGAACATTGACGGCATCAGCGTGCCCCGCATGGCGCTTGAATACTTTGTCAGCAAATACATCACTCCCAAATATCCCAATATCGGCATTGATTCCCAGTTCCAGATGCCGGACAAAGTGGATACGGCAATTGTGGGATACCACAAGCTTTCCGTTACCCAGAAGTAGCTTCCGGGGGAAGTGCCAACGGCGGGGGAAGTCGTCTAAAATACCTGCATGTTAAAGCACATTGGCTGGAACAACGTTGAGCTGGAAAAACTGAATCCACTGCTGGACCGTCAGATGATCACGGGCGAGAACCTGATGCTGGCGCGCGTGTTGCTCAAGAAAGGCTGTGTTGTCCCGGAGCATAGCCACCTCAATGAGCAGCTGACTTATATCGTGGAAGGCGCGCTAAAGTTCTGGATTGACGGCAAAGAGATTGTGGTGCGCGCCGGCGAGGTGCTGTGCATTCCTCCCCACATGCCGCACAAGGCGGAAGCCCTGGAAGATACCGTGGACCTGGACGTTTTCTATCCTCCACGCCAGGATTGGCTCAACAAGTCTGACTCCTATCTGCGCGGCGTAGAGCCTGCAACAACTCGCTAGCGAGTGGCGTGACGGGCGCGGTTCTGACGCATAGCCCGCTCCATGCGCTTGAGATCGCAGAGCCCCTCTGGTCCTCACGGACTTGATGGGTCATGGCACGTCCAGGCCAATTGCTTTCATCAGGGCCAGGCCATTGCTGGTGGTCACAACGCCGGGACGAAGACGATAGTCGAAAGAAAGCTGATCACCCTGGAATGTTTCCTGAAAATGCACATTATGAATGCGGTCAGGAAAAACCTCTTCCAGTGACGTCAGCGCCAGATCATGGGTAGTCACCAGGCCAATAGCGCCGTTGTGAATCAAACTGCGTAACACGCCTTCCGCGCCCATGCGCCGGTCATGGGAGTTTGTTCCCTGCAAAACTTCATCCAGCAGGAACAATGATGGCGTGCGCGAAGAAAGGTCCACCACCTGGCGAATGCGCTTTATCTCAGCATAAAAATGGGATACGCCCTGCCGCAAAGAGTCTGAGACGCGCATGGATGCGGCAACTGCAACGCAGGAAAGGCGCAGGCGCGCGGCCCGCACGGGCGCGCCCATCATGGCCAGAATTGTATTCACGCCCACCACGCGCAGGAGCGTGCTCTTGCCGGACATGTTCGACCCGCTGACCAGCAGCACCTGGTTTTTTCCGCCGTTCTTTTCCCCGCTGGTCTTTTCTTTGCCAAGCTTTTCTCCGCCGAGCTTGGCATCGTTGCGGACACATTTTTCCGCCGGCAGCAGCGGATGTCCCAGCCCTTCGCCGTCAAAATATGGACCAGCGGTGTCTGGGATAAACTCGGGAAAAGGGTCTTCAGTATGCTCATAAGCATACGTGGCCAGCGAATTGAGGGCTTCAATTTCACCCACCACATTCAGCCACACCTCAACTCCACTGCCAAACTTTTGCCGCCAGCGCTCCAGCGCAAAGGCCAGTTGCAGCGAGTAGAGCAGGGGAATATCCAGCACGCGCACAAACCAGTTATGGCGGGAATCGTCAAGATCAGAGAGTGTGTCCAACTGGGCAATGCAAACAGAGGGTTGCGCTCCCTGCTGAACGAGTTGCGCCTGTAACTGTTGCAGACGCGCCGATGTAAATTTCTCTTTTTCAAAACGGTGAAGGACTTCAGCCAGTGAATCCAGGTCTTTGTGCGTTTCGCTCAGGCCAGCAAATATTTTATCCAGACGATGACGAAAACGGGCCAGGATGCCGCCGTTGATCAGCAAAAGCAGGATGAACGGCGTCCACATTACCTTGAGCCCGTAAACCAAGGCGGCAACTCTGAGTGCTGCCAGAAACAAAGCCCACCAGGAGCCATTTTTCAATCCACTACGCTCCTGGGCCCAGCGCGCCAGGGATTCAGGATGGGCCTCAATGCGTTCACTTTCACCGAGCACAGCCAGATCCTCGCGTAAATCGAGTTTTTGTTTTAATTCGGCAATGGCCTGCTGGCGTTCCTGGATTTCCTGCGGCGCAGCCGCATGCAGCAGCCAATGGGCAAGACGTTGTTTGCCCATTCGCGTGCGTGCCGTGCAGAGCAACTGGAACAGGCTGCCATCGCCCAGAATGTCCAGGTCTTCCGCATATAGATGAAGAGGATCTTTGAACTCTTCGCCGGTTTCGCCGCTCCCCGGCCACGTGTCTGCTATGCGCGCCAGGCCGCGTTGATAGACAGTAATTGCCCGCTTAGCCTGGTTCATCATGCGGACCACCCGGCGATGGACCACGACCAATCCAATGAAAATGAGGATTGCTGCAAGCAGTAAGCCAAACAAAACCAAGCTGCCGGCGGCCTTCCAGCAGAGGACGGCAATCGCAATAAAAACACTGATGCGTGTATTCCCCAGCCATAGATGCTGTTGTTGCAGCCGGGCTGCCTGCGCCTCATGCTGATGCAATCGTTTTTCATATTCCAGCCTGGCTGCTGAGGGTGCAGGACTGGGACTGGTGGACTGGATGTCGTGCTGTTTTGTATCTGGTGTCATTGATCACGATTTACCGGGAACAGAGTATTCTGGCTGCTCTTTGGGGTATTTGCAAAGCTCTCTCGTCTCAGATCAATATTCATGGTTTCAAAATTATGTCGTGGGAACAGACAGAATCGAGAGCACTTAAACTTATGCTATTAAAGTTGCGGCGCGAGGAGTTGACATATTGCAGTCATTCAAATAAGGTAGGTTCGTTCTATATGAATTCATTTTTCCTGAACATGTGTCCTATGTGTATGCCGATGAGGACATCTGTGTGTCAGGACCGTCACTTGTGAAATAGGTTTTAAGTAAGAAACAAGTTCAGCCGCCGTCCTGGCAAACCAGGGCGGCGGTTTTGTTTTTACAGGAAAAATCCAGCGCAAAAGTGAGAGCAGATGCAAGCGGAGATGCAGACGGGCCATTTGAAACAGTTGGAAGCGGAAAGCATCTTTATCCTGCGGGAAGCTGTGGCCGAATTTCGCAAGCCGGTCATGCTTTATTCCATCGGGAAAGATTCTTCCGTTATGCTGCGCCTGGCACAAAAAGCATTTTATCCAGGCAAGATTCCTTTTCCACTGCTTCACATTGATACTTCCTACAAATTTCCGGAAATGATCGCGTTCCGCGATTGGTATGCCGGCTCCGTGGGCGCGGAACTTCTGGTCCATACCAATCGTAAAGCGCTGGACCAGGGAGCGAATCCATATGACCTGGGCACGCAGAAATGTTGCGGCCTGCTGAAGACACGGGCGTTGCTGGACGCTTTGGAAGAAGGCGGATTCGATGTTGCTTTCGGCGGCGCGCGCCGAGACGAGGAGAAATCGCGGGCCAAGGAGCGCGTGTTTTCATTCCGTGATGCCCAGGGGCAATGGGACCCCAGGAACCAGCGTCCGGAATTGTGGAACCTTTATAACGCCCGCCATGACAAGGGAGAGAGCATCCGTGCATTTCCACTCTCCAACTGGACCGAGCTCGATGTCTGGCTCTATATCTGGAAAGAAAACATCCCCATTGTGCCGCTCTATTTTGCCCAGGAGCGTGAAGCCGTGCTGCGAGGAAATTCCATTCTGCTGCTCCAGCAGGGAGTGCGTCTGCTGAAGGGCGAACACACGCAGACAATCAAGTGCCGGATGCGCTCCCTGGGATGTGCGCCATGCTCTGGGGCAATTCGTTCTGACGCTGATACGGTTCCCCAAATCATCAATGAAATGCTTGCTTTCCGAAAATCAGAGCGCGAGAACCGCGTGATTGACCACGATGAAGAAGGTTCCATGGAAATCAAGAAAAGGGAGGGTTATTTCTAATGTCTGTTGCGACCGCTCAAAACCCCAGCACTCTGGATGCGCCGAGCACCGTGGACCAGTCGGACATCCTCCGCTTTTCCACCGCGGGAAGCGTTGACGATGGCAAGTCCACGCTGATTGGCCGGCTGCTTTACGATACAAAAACGGTTTATGACGATCACCTGGTTTCCATTCAGAAGAGCGGCATCAACCGCGCGGATGGACCGATGGATCTGTCTCTGCTTACGGACGGCTTGCGGGCTGAACGCGAACAAGGCATCACTATTGATGTTGCTTACCGTTACTTCTCAACGGCCCGCCGCAAATTCATCATTGCCGATACGCCTGGGCATGAGCAGTACACGCGCAATATGGCTACCGGAGCTTCCACGGCCCATGCGGCTGTTGTACTGGTGGATGCCAGCAAAAAATTGCTGCCGCAATCGCGCCGGCATACCT
>DAHUXF010000799.1 GCA_027307295.1 Acidobacteriaceae bacterium | reverse complement strand
CCCACCGTGACGCCATCAATCCTTATGGTCGGGATCCCCACGCCGACGGGCACGGTCTGGCCCTCCTTGCGGCAGATGCCGATGCCTTCGTCGAGTGCCATGTCGTTGCCCACCGCGCTGACGCGGGTCAGCACGTCGGGGCCGTTGCCGATCAACGTGGCGTTGCGCACCGGGCGGGTGACTTTGCCGTTCTCGATCAGATAAGCCTCGGAGGCCGAGAAGACAAACTTGCCGCTGACGATGTCCACCTGCCCCCCGCCGAAGTGCACGGCGTAAAGTCCGCGATTCACCGAGCGCAGGATGTCTTGGGGCGCTTCCGAGCCGGCCAGCATGTAGGTGTTGGTCATGCGCGGCATGGGCATCTCGTTGTAGCCTTCCCGGCGTCCATTGCCGGTGAGCGGCGACTTCATCAGCCGCGCGCTGAGCTTGTCCTGAAGGTATCCGCGAAGCACGCCTTTCTCGATCAACACGGTTTGCTCGGTGGGAGTCCCTTCGTCGTCCACGTTGATGGAGCCGCGGCGGTTGGGGATGGTGCCGTCGTCCACCACGGTACACAACTCGCTGGCGACCTTCTGGCCCACCAACCCGCTGAAGGCCGAGAC
>DAHUXF010000798.1 GCA_027307295.1 Acidobacteriaceae bacterium | reverse complement strand
GAGCGCGAAGTCCTCACCAGCCGCCAGATCGATCGCCCGGTCCGTCCCATGTTCGCCGAGGGATTCAAGTGCGAGACCCAGGTCATCGCCTTCGTGCTCTCCGCCGACAGCGACAACGACCCGGACGTCCTCGGCATCAACGGCGCCTCCGCCGCGCTGACCGTTTCTGACATTCCCTTCCTCGGACCCATCGGCGCAGTTCGCGTCGGTCTGGTCAACGGCGCGTTCGTGGTGAATCCCACCTACAACGAGATGCGCGAGAGCCTGCTCAACATCATGGTCGTTGGAACTTCCGACGGCATCGTGATGATCGAGTCGGGCGCAAAGGAAGAAACAGAAGAGGTGATCCTTGGCGCCATCGAGTTTGCGCACGAGCAGATCAAGAAGATTGTTTCGGCGATCGATGAGCTAGTAGCCAAGGGCGGCAAGAAGAAGCGGGCGTTTACAGCTCCCGAAGTTGACGAGTCTTATTACGGTGAGTTGAAAGCGAAGATTGGCGACCGCCTGAAGGATGCGCTCGACACCAAGACGCATGGCAAGACCGAGAGCTACGGGCTGATCAAACAGATCAAGGATGAGCTGGCCGCCGCGCTTCCTGCCGACGAC
>DAHUXF010000797.1 GCA_027307295.1 Acidobacteriaceae bacterium | reverse complement strand
CTCCGGCTTTATCGCAACAATCGCAACGGCACCTTCAGCGACGTGACGAAAGCCGCGGGCCTCGACATCGAGCTTTACGGCATGGGCGTTGCCGTCGGCGACTACAACAATGACGGCTGGCCTGATCTGCTGTTGTCCAATGATACGCAGCCAAACAAGCTGTATCTGAACAATCATAACGGGACTTTTACGGAAAGCGGTGTTGCAGCCGGGATTGCCTTCAGTGAAGACGGTGTTGCACGCGCCGGCATGGGCGTGGATGCCGTGGACTATGACCGGTCAGGCCGCCCCAGCATCATTATCACAAACTTTTCCAACCAGATGATGTCCCTCTATCACAATGAGGGCAACGGTTTATTTGTGGATGAAGCCCCCAGATCGCCTATTGGGCGCGCGTCACTTTTAACGCTGGGCTTTGGTTGTTTTTTCTTTGATTACGATCTTGATGGCTGGCCGGACATTTTTGTCGCCAACGGTCATATTGAAGATGAAATTGAGAAAATTCAGAAGCAGATTAAATACCGCCAGCCTCCGCATTTGTTCCGCAATCTGCAAGGCCGTGGCTTTGAAGATGCGCGGACTGCGGTGGGGCCTGCCTTTCAGGTACCTCGTGTG
>DAHUXF010000796.1 GCA_027307295.1 Acidobacteriaceae bacterium | reverse complement strand
GGGAAGAGAAGGCGCCGGAGGTCGCACGCCAGCTTGAGGAGGCTGGGTTATCTCCACGCGTCTATCGCCGGCATAAGGTGACGTTCAAGATCACGGCCAAAGAGCTGGCGGCGAACAGAGAGCAGGTCAGCGTTGCCCTCGGGCTGGCCGAGCATTGGTCACGATCGCGCGGGGATCAGGCGTGAGCGGGCAGCGGGCCATTGCGGGTGGCTGGCGGCGAGCTGAATTGGTGCCGGGAGCAGGGCTCGAACCTGCACGGGGCTAGGCCCCAGCGGATTTTAAGTCCGCTGCGTCTGCCAGTTTCGCCATCCCGGCACGGC
Source organism: Acidobacteriaceae bacterium (assembly GCA_027307295.1). Taxonomy (GTDB): domain Bacteria; phylum Acidobacteriota; class Terriglobia; order Terriglobales; family Acidobacteriaceae; genus Angelobacter. The sequence continues at coordinate 297 of DAHUXF010000796.1, read as the reverse complement.
GGCACATCCTGCCGCGGCATCCGCCGAAAGGCCAGCGCCGGGCGCGCTGTCCTAAGCGCGCCCGGCGCCTCGCCGCCGCGACGTGCCTGGGCTGAAGGCCGCGCGCCCTACCTCCCGGCGTCGCCGGCCGCGCTCTTCGCTGCCCCGGTCAGCTCGTCCGCCAGGTCGCTCATCCCGTACACCACGCGTAACGCCTGCAGCAGCGCGCGCGAGTCCACCGACACGCAGCGCGCCTGCGTGTCGCTGTAAGCGTAGTCCCAGATGAACGACTGGATGTTGCCGTCGAACACCAGGCCC
>DAHUXF010000795.1 GCA_027307295.1 Acidobacteriaceae bacterium | reverse complement strand
GGCCCTGTTCAAGCATAAACAAGCCGTACAAGCTAAACAGTAGGACCGGCCAGCCCCAGAATGGCAATATCCGGCGCCATTGCGAACATGCCTTGTAGGCGATGATTCCCGGCAAAAAACACGGAATGTACCTGACCAGGTCTGGCATGTGTCCGAAGCGCGCGTGAAGCAGAGCAAGGGCAACAGCCGACAACCAGAGAACGATCAAGCCGGCAGGTGAGCGCAATTTCTTCGCCAACAGGAATAGAGCGGGCAGAAAAAGGTACATCTGCATTTCATAGGGCAGGCTCCACAATGGACCGAGTACCGAACCGGTCTCAGTTATGTTCTGCACGAGGAGGAGATTTGAAAGAGCGCCACGCCAGTTTGCAGCGGTCCACACCAACTTGTGTGGCTCGAGATGTCCTAAAGGCAATTTGGCTAGAAGAATCGCACTCACCGCGAGGATGCTAAGCGGGTAAATGCGAAAGACCCTGCGTGCCATGAAAGACAGGAACAGCCATTTATTGCCAAGCTTTGCCTGTTGCCTTTCCAGTGACAACATCAAGACCAGACTGGTGTGCACAAAGAACAACAACACACCTAAAATACCCATGGGACGGATGCTCAGCGGACCCAG
>DAHUXF010000794.1 GCA_027307295.1 Acidobacteriaceae bacterium | reverse complement strand
AGCAATAATATTCGCATCGACGCGCTCAACCTCAAAAAGGTCGCGTCGAACCAGGCAACGCTGCTGAATAACATCTCGCTTTCGATTCCGCCGCGCGCCTTTGTGGCGCTGGTGGGCGGTTCCGGCGCGGGCAAAACCACGCTGCTGGACGCTCTGCTCTCCAACTCGCCCACTACGCCGGAAACCGAACTGCGCCAGACCTCCGGATATGACGGTCCGTTCCTTAGCGGCGGCAAGGTCACATGGGGCCATGAGGCCGCAGTCGGCTACTTTCCCCAGGATCATCGCAGCCTGATCGAAAAGGGCAAGACCATTCTGGACTGGATCTTCCAGTGGGACCCTTCAGTTTCCAATGAAGAGATTCGCGGGCTGCTGGGCCAGATGCTCTTTGTCCGCGATGAAGCCGTTAAAAAGACTGACGTGCTTTCCGGCGGCGAGGCCGCGCGCATCCTCTTCTGCAAGCTCATGCTGCAAAAACCCAACGTGCTGGTGCTGGATGAACCCACCAACCACCTTGATCTTGAATCCATCAACGCGCTCAACATCGCGCTCCAGCGCTACCAGGGCACCGTGCTGCTGGTGACGCATGACCACGACCTGATTGATGAAGTGGCCACCCGCATC
>DAHUXF010000793.1 GCA_027307295.1 Acidobacteriaceae bacterium | reverse complement strand
CAACGTGGCCTTGCGTAAAAAGCTCGGACTGTACACCAATTTCCGACCGGTGCGGATGCTTCCCGGACTGAAGACGCGCTTCCAGGACCTGCCGATCGATATGGCCATCTTCCGCGAGAACACCGAAGACCTGTATTCCGGCCTGGAGCACGAAATCATCCCCGGAGTGGTGGAGAGCCTCAAGATCATCACCGAGAACGCGTCCATGCGGATCGCGCGGGCAGCCTTCGAGTACGCCCGCCGCGAGAGCCGCAAGAAGGTGACCGCCATCCACAAGGCCAACATCATGAAGATGAGCGATGGCCTGTTCCTGAAGTGCTGCCGTCAGGTGGCGTCGCAGTTTCCCGAGGTGCAGTACAACGAGCTGATTGTCGACAATGCCTGCATGCAGCTCGTCATGCGGCCCGAGACGTTCGATCTGCTGGTGCTGCCGAACCTGTACGGCGACATCATTTCCGACCTGGCCGCCGGCCTGGTGGGCGGCCTCGGAATCGTGCCCGGCGCCAATATCGGCGACCACCATGCCATCTTCGAAGCGGTCCACGGCACCGCCCCCGATATCGCCGGCAAAGGTCTGGCGAATCCCACCGCCCTGATGCAGTCGGCGGTGCTCATGCTGGCCCATCTG